>JAIJEI010000156.1 GCA_022739095.1 Bifidobacterium sp. | reverse complement strand
CCTTCGATGTAGCCGAGCAGCACATGTTCAACGCCGTAGAGCAACAGGGTCAGCAGACCTGCTCCCACACCGATGAGCACGCCGAGCACAATGGTCGCCGCAGCGAGCCAACCAAGGCGTTTGATAGTAACCGTTGGCTGCATGTCAACCTCCACACCCTATGCAACGAGTATGCCTTGGGAACTCCCCCTCAGTCTCGCTACGCTCGACAGCTCCCCTCAAAGAGGGGAACCAAAGAAATAGTTCTTTTACCAGAATAGGAAGAGCCCGGAACCGTGAAACACGATTCCGGGCTCAAACAATCACGCTAACGCGATGATGCTATGTTCACTCAGCATCCTTGGCGTCATCCTTGGCGGACAGTTCGTCGGCCACGGCGGCAGCAGCGGAAGCGGCCTCGACGGACTCGGACTCTTCGTCCTCAGCGGCCTCGCCCAGGAAGCCGGAGAGGTCCACAACCTCGCCATCAGCGGTGAACTTGACGGCGCGCATGCCGGCGAGCAGACCCTTAGAGCGGCCGACTTCCTGCACAGCGGAGCCAAGCTGGCCGTTCTTGATGATGGCCTGGATGAAGTTGTTCGGGTCCATGCCGTACTGCTGGGCGATGGAAGCGAGGAAGTTGAACACGTCGGACTGGGACACCTGGACGTCCAGCTTCTCGGCCAGAGCGTCGAGCACCATCTGGTCGCGCAGATCCTTCTCCACGGTCTCCTCGGCCTGAGCCTTCTGCTCCTTGGTGGCCTTCTCCGGGTCCGGGGTCAGGCCCTTGAGCTGCTCTTCGACCATGTTGGCCTTGACGCCCTTCGGCACCGGGATCTCAAGGCCTTCCTGCAGCTTGGCGATGAAGGCATCGCGGGCCTCGGTGGCCTGACGGCCTTCGGCGTCCTGAGCGGCAGCCTTGCGGATGTCGGCCTTGAGCTCGTCCAGAGTGTCGAACTCGGAAGCTTCGGAAGCGAACTCATCGTCCAGCTCCGGCAGTTCCTCAGCCTTGACGGAGTTGACCTTGACCTTCACGGTGACCTTCTGGCCCTCGTGCTCGCCGGCTTCCAGCGTGCCTTCGAAGGTGGTCTCCTCGCCGGCGGACAGGCCGTCAAGGGCCTCATCCAGACCGTCGAGCATGGTGTTGGAGCCGAGCTCGTAGCTCACGCCTCCCTGGGAGTCGACGGTCTCGCCGTCAATCTCAGCAGTCAGGTCGATGTTGGCGAAGTCACCCTTGGTGGCCGGGCGATCCACGCCGACCAGGGTGCCGAAGCGCTGACGCAGGGTCTCGAAGCGCTTGTCGACGTCCTCATCCTTGACTTCCGGCTTGGAGATGGCGATCTCAAGACCGTCGATTTCCGGCAGCTCGATGTCAGGACGACGCTCGACGGTGGCGGTGAACTTCAGCTTGGTCTCGTCGTTGGCGGACTGCGGAACATCCTGCACGTCGAACTCCGGCTGAGCCATCGGACGAATCTTCTTCTCATCCAGGGCCTTGGAGTACAGCTCCGGGACCGCGTCGTTCACGGCCTCACCGGCGACGGCGGCGAAACCGATGCGCTGGTCGATGATCTTGCCGGGAACGTGGCCCTTACGGAAGCCGGGAACGTTCACCTGCTTGGCGATTTCCTTACGGGCCGCATCCAGATACGGGTTGAGCTCTTCCGGTTCAACAGTGACGGTGAGCTTCACCTTGGTGGGCTCGAGGTTACGAACGCTGATCTTCACGCTAATGACTCCTCAAAAGTCGTTATTTCTTACAGTTCTGCCGTAAGGCAACCTCTACATGATAACGCCACTTACGGACGGTGCAATGAGTTTCACCTGCCAGTTTCTTGCGCCCTGCTCGATCAGGAATGTTTCGACGTCCGCTTCCGCCGGGTCTTCCACCCAGCACAGGTTGCGTAGGATCTGTGGCTTGATAATCATCTCGGCCGGCGTGCGTGTGTCTTCGGCGATGCGGTTGATCACACGCCGTACCCGTTGCAGACGGTCATAACGCTCCGGATGGCGCTGCTGCCACAACCGCATGGATCGGGGTGCGTTCACCACACCGTTTTCGTCCTGTTCGGGTGCGGGCATGGTAGGCCATTGGGTGGGCTTCAGGGCCATGGCGCGGTCGATGGCCTGCTTCCAGACCTTCGGCTTGACCGAACGCTGAATCGGCGCGTACCGCTCGAACATTTTGTCCTGCTCGGTGCCGGTATGGATACGCACACGCTCGTTCAGGGATCGGAGTGCGCGGAATTGGGCGGCATTGTGCGGCTTGTTGGTCGCGGCCTCGATGATTGACGAATCGGTTAATAACAGGCTGGAGGCAATATCGTATCGCCGGGCGAGCCGGTCGCGCTCCTCCCATAGGGATTTTGCGATGGCCAAGCCCCTTGGATCACGACTCAGCTGGGTGATGCGCGAGATACGCAGCCAAGGAATCGGATGCGGTTTGCGCGGGGCAAGGCCCGCAACCAAAGCGTGAGAAAACTCTTCAGCGGCCCATTCGTCCTTGCCTGCGGATTTCAGGTCACGACGCATCAAGGTTTCGAGTTCGATGAGCACCTCCACGTCGAGCGCCGCATAGTTGCGCCAGTCGCGCGGCAGCGGACGGTAGGACCAATCGGCGGCGGAATGCTCTTTGGCCAGCGTGATGCCGAGGTAGTGTTCGGTGACGGCGGCCAGACCGAAGCGGTGCAGGCCGAGCAATCGCGCCGCTATTTCCGTGTCGAACAAGGCCTTGGGTTTGAGTCCGATTTCGGCGAATCCGGGCAGGTCCATCAGAGAATCATGCAGAATCCATGTAGCGTCGCCCACGGCGTCATTGAATTCATTCCAGTCAGCTCCGGCCCGGGTCAGGGCGACGGGATCAAGCAAGGCGATGCCCGCACCTTCACGCTTGAACTGAATCAGCCAATCCTCATGTCTATAGCGGAATCCGGACGCCCGTTCGGCGTCGGCGGCCAGCGAGCCCGTTGCCTCGGCCAGCGCATCGCAGGCACGATGATAGCCATCCAGCGTCGAAGTGACATCGGGCACTCCCCCGCGAGGCTCTTTCAGCAGTCGGGGTTCGATGTCACGGACGTCACTCAACTGGCGTCATCCTCCTCAAGACGGATGGTGGATCTGATGAATGCGGCCCACGAGCGGATTTGTGTGCCGGCGTCCATAGTACCGTCCGGTCCGGTCCCGTCAAGCGGGGTCCATGAGACGCGAATCTCACACCCGGCGCTGGTGGAGCCGGCCATCGAACCAAAAGCCGTGTTTTGGGTCACGGTGACTGTGCCGGATACCGAATCCGGCTCGATACCGTCGAAATAGTCGCACATGTCATCCCAGTACATGCCGGGGGTCAGAGAATCGTTTTCGGCGGTTTCCAACGGCAGTCGCGCGAATGCCACGCAACGCCAGTTGGAATCCCAGTCAATGCGCAGCTCATGAGCATAAAGCATCATGATCCAGCCGGTGGCGATTCGTGATTCGGCATCGTTGCCAAGACCGGCGGAAAAGGCATCGCCGAGGGCACGCTCTCCCGCTTCGAATTCCACGCCGATACCATAATCGGCCAAGGCGGAAGGCACGGGAATCTCCCGATAGCGCACGTCATGGATGCGTTTCATGGTGCTGACGGATTCGACGGCTGCCCATACTTCATCCGGCACACCCTGAGGGCGTACGGGGCGTCCGTCGTTGGACGCTCCCGTAGGAAATGCGTAGATGTCGGCCATATCTCTAGGGTATGGGCGAACGGGCCGAATCGTGGTATTTACGCGCGATTCGGCCCCTGCAATTTAATACACGGTGAAGCCGTGGTCCTTGAACTGGTTGGCTACCCGTTCACGGGTGGCAGCGTTGGGTCCCTTCTGGTTCTCCAGCGGGTATGGGATGCGTAGTTCGTGCCACTTCGGGCGACCAAGCTGGTGGAATCCCAGCACGTCGATGTGTTCGACGGCATCGCCGAAGGACTCGCAGATCTTCGCCACGTTTTCGACGTTCTCTTCAGAGTCGGTCAGGCCCGGCACGAGCACAAATCGTACCCAGATCTTCTTGCCGGCCTTGGCCAGTCGCTGACCAAAATCGATGGTGGGCTGCAAGGTGCCGCCGGTGACCTTGTGATAGGTCTCCTCGTCGCCGGATTTGACATCGAGCAGACACAGGTCGATGTCTTCGAGCATCTCGTCGGTGTAATTGGTGTTGAGGAACCCGGAGGTATCGAGGCAGGTGTGCACGCCCATTTCCTTGGCAGCATGGAACACTCGTGAGACGAAAGCCGGCTGCATCATGGATTCGCCGCCGGAGAAAGTGATGCCGCCATGCGTGGCCTTGAACAGGTCCTTGTAGCGGTCGACCTTCTTGATCATGGCATCAAGATAGACGGGCTTGCCGTCGCGCATCTTCCAAGTGTCCGGATTCTGGCAGTACTGGCAGCGCAGCGGGCAGCCAGACATGAATACGGTCATGCGGGTGCCCGGACCGTCCACAGAAGTGTTGATGTCCCAAGAGTGGACGAAGCCAATATCGCCGGATTTCAGGGCGGAAAGGCGGTCACGTCGGTCGAGTCCGATTGGGGATTCAAAGCCGGAAAGGCCACCCATCAAAGTCTGCGAGGCGTAGGTCTTCGATTCCTTGAGCATATGCCGGGTGGTGGTACGGAACGTGGGTGTTGCGGGCACCGTCGTCCTCCTGTTCCAAATGATGCGAAAGTCTGTGTAAGGAAATAACGAAGGGGTGGAGCTGAGCCCCACCCCTTCGATTAGTCATTGCCGCGTATCGCGGGGTTGGTCATCAGTCGACGACGGCGCCCTGGTGGAAGGTACGGGAGATGACGTCGAGCTGCTGCTCCTTGGTGAGCTTGACGAAGTTCACCGC
>JAIJEI010000155.1 GCA_022739095.1 Bifidobacterium sp. | reverse complement strand
AGTTAAGACACTAGCTCAAAAGGAGAGTCCCTATGGTATACCGCATGATTTTCAACCAGACTGCATACTTCGGACGTGGCGCGATCAAGGAAATTCCGGCCGTCGCCAAGCAACACGGCTTCACCAAGGCATTTATCGTCACTGATCCGGTACTGCTGGAGACCGGTACCGCCGAGAAGGTCACCAAGGTTCTGGATGAGGCCGGTCTGCCCTACGAAGTGTTCTCCAACGTCAAGCCGAACCCGCCGGTCGAGTGCATCAAGGACGGCGTCGCCAAGTTCGCCGAGTCCGGTGCGGACTTCCTGATCGGCCTGGGCGGCGGCTCCCCGCAAGACACCTGCAAGGGCATCGGCATCATCACCGCCAACCCGGAGTTCGCCGACGTGCTCTCCCTGGAAGGCGTCGCGGATACCAAGAACCCGTCCGTCCCGATCTTCGGCGTGCCGACCACCGCCGGTACCGCTTCCGAGACGACCATCAACTACGTGGTCACCGATACCGCCAACAAGCGTAAGTTCGTGGCTGTCGACCCGCACGACATCCCGATCGTCGCTTTCGTGGACCCGGATCTGACCGACTCCATGCCGCGCGGCCTGAAGGTCGCCACCGGACTTGACGCCCTGACCCACGCCATCGAGGGTTACATTACCCCGGGTGCCTGGAGCCTGTCCGACTGCCTGTCCATGCAGACCATTCGCATGATTGCCAAGAACCTGGCCAAGTCCGCCGACGGCGACATTCCGGCTGGCGAGCAGATGGCCTACGCCTCCTACATCACCGGTATGGCCTACTCCAACGTGGGCCTCGGTCTGGTGCACGGCATGGCTCACCCGCTGGGCGGCCGTCTGGGCGTGGCCCACGGTGTGGCCAACGGTATTCTGCTGGCCCCGGTCATGGAATACAACAAGGACTTCACCGGTGAGAAGTACCGCGACATCGCCGATGCGTTCGGCGTTGAGGACGCCTACACCGGCGACCTGGAGAAGGTGCGCGAAGAGGCCGTGCAGGCCGTCCACAAGCTGACCGTGGATCTGAAGAACCCGACCACGATTTCCGAAGTGGGCGCCACCGAGGCCGACCTTGAGCCGCTGGCTCACGACGCCTTCAACGACGTGTGCACCCCCGGCAACCCGCGTCAGGCCACCGAAGAGGACATCCTCGCGATTTACAAGTCGCTGATGTGATCAGTCGATGACAGTAAACATTAGCCCCCTCTGCTTATGCAAGCTCCCTCATCAGAGGGAGCTTGCATAAGCAGAGGGAGCTCGTATATCTGGCTACTTTTCGTGCTTTTCGTCGTAGACTTCGTCGGTGGGGGTCTCGTCGTACAGCCGCTTGCCTTGCGCCTCCGCCAGCTCCATCTGCTCGTTAATCCACGCGGCTTCAGCCGGATTGATATCCGCGGAATTCAGCACTTTCTGCCACACCGGGTAGAACATGTGCATCGCCGGATACATGGCGGTGAACAACACCTCCGGCTTATGCGTGCGCGTATGTTGCGGATGCGCATCAAACGTATTCTTAAAACGTCGCATGTAGTTCAGGAACGAACTCAACGATGTATCCATCCGTCGCGCGCTCATCGCGGCGATCATGCGCGGCGAGTACACGGTTTTCAGATTCTTGCCCATCAGATGCAGGGAAATATCGATATCCTCATGCATCACATCGGCCTTATCCCGGCAGACCTCATTCGCGATCTGATGCCAGGCCGAAGCGCGCAAGGCCATATTGGAACCGAACAGCAGCGGCTGTCCGCCATCGGCGCGGTAGATTCGCTTGCGCAAGGAATTGTCGCCCTTCAACCCAAAATGGCGTGAGGGCATGTCGTAATACATCACCGGACCAGTGGCGCCCATCGAGGCCGGGTCTTCGGTGAAGATGCCGGAGACCACCTCCACCCAGTCAGGCCGAATCATGCAGTCGGCATCAAAACGGCCCAGCACATCGCCGGTCGCGGCGTTCAGACCAAAGTTGCGGGTGGGAATCAGCCCCTGTTCATCGTTCTGGTGCAACAGTTTGACCGGGGCCTCGGGATGTTCGGCAATGAACTGTTCGACAACCGCGCAGGTGTTGTCCGTAGAACGATTGTCCACCACCAGCACCTCATGCGGCATGACGGTCTGGCGAGTGGCGTTCAGCAGACAGTCGCGGATGCGTTCGGCTTCGTTCCACGCTGGGATGATGATCGAAACGTTGAGCATAAAACCAACAATAGAAAAGCGGGTGTACGCCGCCGGCGTATCCGAGCTTCAAACCCCTCGCTACAATGGGGAGCCATGAGTGAACGCGCGCGAAACGTAAACAGCACCGACACGTCGAGAACCGGTGCCACAGAGGCCGGGGCAGACCCGGACGACGAGAATCGTATCGACTTTGGTACTTTGTTCCCCGCCAAGGGAGATTCCCGCAGGCCACCGGAATGGTTCGGCCGCGCGCTGCTGTATGTGGCCCTCGCCGTCATCGTATTCATGTTCTGCTGGCGCTCGTGGGGCGACATCTCCTATCTGGTGCTCGACATCATCATCTCGCTGTTCCTGGCTCTGGCCGTCGAACCGCTGGTTGTGGCGCTGGTGGCTCATGGCTGGAAGCGTGGCGTGGCTTCCGCCGTCAGTCTGGTGGGCGTGGCCGTGGTCGTGGGTGTGCTGCTCACGCTGTTCGGCAACATGTTCGTACAGCAGATGATTGCCATGGTCCGCGGTTTGCCGGCAATGTATGAGCAGATTCGTGAGTTCGTGGACCAGTACGCCACGTTCAAGATGCCGGAAATCAGCAATCTTGGCGTGGAAATCTTCAACAATATCCAGACTTCGTGGGTCACCGATTTCGCCGGCACCGCCATGAATACGGTGGGCGGCCTGTTCTCCTTCCTGCTGAACCTCATGACCGTGGTCATGACCACGTATTACATCTCCGCCGCCGGCCCCAAACTTCGCCGCTCCTTCTGCCAGTGGCTGGCCCCCAACACGCAGCGTCGATTCCTGCTGGTGTGGACCGTGACCCAAGGCCAGATTTCGTCCTTCCTGTTCTCCCGTTCGATTCTGGCGTTGATTAACGCCACCTGCACCGCCATCTTCTTGGAGATTCTGCATGTGCCCTACTGGCTGCCGTTGGCCCTGTTCTGCGGCGTGGTATCCCAGTTCATCCCCACGGTCGGCACCTATATCGGCGGTGCGCTGCCGGTGCTGTTCGCTTGGGGCAACCGCGGGTGGACGTACGCCGTGGCGGTGCTGGTGTTCATCATCGTCTACCAGCAGATCGAGAACCTGATTCTCTCGCCGAGGATTTCGCAGCGCACGATGGATATCAACGCGGCCGTCGCCTTCCTCGCGGTGCTGGCGTTCGGTTCGCTGTTTGGCGCGTTCGGCGCGTTCCTGGCGCTGCCGGTCACCGCATCGCTGCAGGCTATCTTCCGTGCGTACACCAAGCGGTATGAGCTGATTGATTCACCGCTGATGAACGATCCGACTCCGGAGAAGAAGTCCAAGATCGTTGAGGCGTCCGAGGCGTTCGGCGAGCATGTGCTGCAGCCGATCGGCGAGCACATGCCGCGTGCGGCCAAGGGGTCCACCAGCCGTGTGCCGATGAACGAGGAACTGCGTTTGCTGCAGGAACAGATCTATGCGATTCCGTCGCACGAGACGAAAGAATCCGATTTGGAAGATTCCGCCACCGTGGCGATTCCGAAGAACGTGCTATCGGCCAGCGCTCGCAAGGGATTGCGCGGCACTGAGCTGGAGCCGGATGCCGATAACGCCGATAATACAGTCGGTGCGGATGCAAGCTCTGACGAGCCGGATACGGCGGCGATTCCGCAGCGTGGTGCCGCGGATACGCGGCAGTCTGAGCAGCCCGAGCAACGCAAGCAAACCAAGCAGTCTGATCAATCTGCCTCCAGTAATCCTAGGGCGGAGTGGCGCTGATGACTCTGCTTTCCGTACTCGATATTCTTCTGGTGATCGTCGGTGGTGCCGGCCTGATATATCAGGGACTGTGCATCGTGATGTCCCTGTTCGCCAAGCCTGTGCGCTTTCCTGACGCTCCGATGACCAATCGGTATGCCGTGCTGATTTCCGCACGCAACGAAGAGAAAGTGATTGGCAATCTCATTGGGTCGATTCGCGATCAGACCTACCCGTCCGACCTCATCGACATTTGGCTGGTGGCCGACAACTGCACTGACAACACCGCCGACGTGGTGCGGTCTTTGGGCTGCCATGTGGTGGAACGCCGCAATCTTGAGCTGATTGGCAAGGGATATGCGCTGACGTATCTGTTGGGGCACATGCTCGACATCGGTGTGGCCGATGATTATGAGGCCTACTTCGTGTTCGATGCCGATAACAAACTGGACAAGCACTACTTCGAGGAAATGAACAAGGCGTTCTGCTCCGGATTCAAGATTCTGACCAGCTACCGTAATTCGGTGAATCTGGCGGATAATTGGGTGTCTTCTGGTTCTGCTCTGTGGTTCATCCGTGAATCGCGATTCCTGTCTAACTCGCGTATGATTCTCGGTTCCTCTTGCCATGTGGGCGGTACGGGATTCATGTTCTCCCGCGAGGTGATGAAGCGGAACAAGGGATGGAAGTTCCACCTGCTCACTGAAGATCTTGAATTCACTATGGATTCGATTCTGCATGGCGACCGCATCGGCTATTGCGGTACTGCGATCCTCTACGACGAGCAGCCGGGTACCTTCTCGCAAAGCTGGCGTCAGCGTTTGCGTTGGAGCAAGGGATTCCTGCAGGTATTCCGTTATTATGGCTCGGCATTGCTGAAACGCGCGGTTCGCGAACGTGATTTCTCCTGCATCGACTTCACCTTGATGCTGTGTCCGTTTACCGTGTTGGGCG
>JAIJEI010000154.1 GCA_022739095.1 Bifidobacterium sp. | reverse complement strand
GTAGGTGAGCCCATCACACAAAGAAGCCCCTCAAATAGAGGGGCTTCCGTGTATGTACAACCTATTACGGCCTCAAGCGACAATCACTCCGCCGCAGCCTTGCGCCGTGCGTTGGACACCGCGTACAGGCTGATACCCGCCGCCACTGAAGCGTTCAGCGACTCAACAGACGAGCTGATCGGGATGCCGGCAATCGCGTCGCAGGTTTCGCGCACCAGTCGGCCCAAACCGCTGCCTTCCGAACCGAGCACCACAACGAGCGGATCGGATTCAAAGCCAGTCTCGCCGACGAGCTTATCGCCGCCACCGTCAAGGCCGACAACGTAGTATCCACGCTCCTTCAAGCCTTCAAGTGCCTTGGTCAGGTTCACCACGCGCGCCACCGGCATATGCGCGGCCGCACCGGCAGACACCTTCCAAGCGGCGGCGTTCACTGAAGCGGAACGGCGTTCCGGCAGAATCACACCATTGGCACCGAATGCGGCCGCAGAACGAATCACGGCACCCAGGTTCTGCGGATCGGTCACGCCGTCCAATGCAATGAACAGCGGTCGCGCAGCAATACGGGCGGCCGCCGAATTCGCGGCCTCCATCGCCTTGGCCTTCTTCTCAGCACGATCGGCCAGCTCGTTCAGCGAGGAGTACTGGAACGGATCGACCTTCAGAATCACGCCCTGATGGTTGCCAGAGCGGGCGATACGATCCATCTCCAGACGATCGGCCTCCAGCATGTGCAGGCCGTTCATACCAGCGATTTTCACGATTTCGCGAGTACGATCGTCATGTTCAATACGAGACATGATGTACAGCGTGGAAGAAGGTACGCCTACACGCAGTGCTTCCAGCACGGAATTACGGCCGTACACCAAATCCGAAGTATCCGCCGAAGCGAACTTGTCCACTCGACGGCGGGCTGCCAGACGTGGGTCGGCCATCTGCCGACGTTCGGCCACTTTCTTGGCCTTGTACGCCTTGTGATAGACGCGGTCCTCGGCCTTGGGAGTGGGGCCGTAACCCTTCAGTTTGTTGCGATGCTTGCCACCCGACCCCTTGGTCGGTCCTTTTTTGATAGCCATAAGTGCTATTGTCCCAGCACCCCGCGCCAAAACGCGGCTATTCCGCCGTCGGCAGCCGGTAAGGTATTGAGAGTGAAGAAGCAACGCATGATATTCGGACTGTCCCTGCTGTATTGGGGATTATGGCTGGCGATTCTGATTCTGTGGATGGGTCGCTTCGTGACCTCATTCTTGTCGATATATTTGGTTTCCGCGCTGCGCCTCGATGAGGGTGTGGTGGGCACAGTCGTGGCCATGTACGGCTTCGGCGCAATCATCGGCTGCCTGTTCGGCGGTACCTTGTCCGACAGATTTGGCCGCCAATCCATGATTATCATCGGCGAAATCGGCGCAGCGGCTGCCCTGCTGGTCGTTTCCGTGCTCGCTGACCCCGTGGCTTTAGGCGCGGCCCTGTTCGTCTATGGCGCGTTCGCCTCACTGCCCAGCCCGGCCATCGCCGCGTATATCGCGGATGTGGTGCCCGCCGAACGCCAGCAACGTGCGTACGTATTGCAATCATGGGCGATTAATTTTGGGTACGCGATTGGGCCGATTGTGGCCAATCAGCTGATCAAGATCTCGTATTCGCTGATGTTCTACGTTGAAGCGGCGGTGATGATAGCCGTCACGATATTGCTGATTGCGTTCTTCCGCGAGGTGCGGCATTTGGGGATTACTGTATCGGTGCCAAGTGCGGTGCGCCATGAAGACAAACGCAGTGTTACCCATGCGGAATCCGCCGGCATTGAGGAATCCGCCGGCGTCGAGGGGCCGAATCACTCGGATGTCTCGCCGGATGCCAGTGCCAAGGGCTCCATGTCTCGCAATTGGCGGCGCGTGCTCACTGATACGCCATTCCTCGGCTTCTCCCTGCTGATGTTCGGCTACTTCCTTGTGTACTTCCAAAGCACCTCCGGCCTGCCCATTGCCATGACGGACCTTGGTCTAGGGCTGGGCGAGTATTCGGTGCTGCTCACTATTAACGGCGGCATGTTGTGCCTGCTGCAGATTCCCGCGATGAAACTGTTCGCGCGCATGGGCAATTCACGCGTGCTGGTGATGGGCCTCGCCGTAACCGTCATTGGCTATGCGGTGCAGGCCGTGGCCCATTCCTGGGGCGGATTCGCGCTTGCCGTGGTGCTGTGGACGTTGGGTGAGTTGGGCACATTCCCTATCGCCACCACTACGGTTGCCGCCATGGCACCCGCGTCGGCGCGCGGCACGTACCAGGGCGTCTACAACGTAGTGTGGTCGGTATCGATTGCGCTGGCGCCGCTGATTGGTGGCTGGACCATCAGCAACTTCGGCGGTCGAACGCTATGGATTGCCTGCACGATAGTCCTGATCGCCGTAACCCTCGGTCTCAAGCTCACCAAAGGCTCGCGCGACCGCACCATGGCCGCCAACCTGCGCAATGCCTCACAGTAAATAATTCCCGTCAAGAAAAGTGTGAGGCATCCGAACTTTTCCGCACAATCAAACATGGTCTGCAACGGCGGGATCCCACTGATATGACGCTCTGCATGTGCGATTGAGGCACCGTAATCCTCACACTTTTCTTATTGAGAATCATTCTCTGCGATATGTTCTAGAATCATCACAAGCAATGCGCCATATACAACGGCAGATATAGGCGGTCTCCTTACCAGATACACGATTCCTAAGTTATAAGGTGATGGAATTATCACGATTCCTAGGTTATAAACCGAGTGCAGAGGAGGCCTGTCCGGATTCCTCTGCACTCATTCTTTGACTGTGTGCATATTCATCGAGAGCGTTTTGCCTCCCTGAGAGTGGCAAATGGAGCTATTGCTATTTGGCCAACGCTTCCAAAACCTGACGATAGACGTCGTCAAACAGTGCCTCGTCATCGGTGTAGTCGCTGTTGGAGCGGAACACCTGTGTGATGAGTCGATTGTGCAGGTAGGGATTGCGCTCGCGTAGCAGACGCAGTAGCTTCAGGTCTTCAGTGCCGCGGCGCTCTGCCTCGAGCCGCATGCTCAGCCATGGATCGCCTGCACGGTGGTGTTGGTCGGCGTCACCGTGGGCCTGCGGGCCACCAAGGGTTCCCGCGACGCTGCCATGGCCGCCGCGATGGGTGCAGAGAACTATTCTCAGTAAGAACCGTGCACCCATCCGAACTGTTTCCGCACAAACGAACATGACGAAAAATGGCGGTATTCCGCGGCTCAGACGCTTTGCATGTTCGATTGGGGTTCCGAAATGCGCACACGGTTCTCCTGGCCTTGATCTCAGTGCGTTGAGTTGCGACGTATGACGTCTGTGGCGTACCATTATTCGTTGAAAGCGGTACTCGCCCCGTCGCATATCGGCCGATCCAATGGAGGATCGGTGCGACGGCGGGGCAGGGCACAGAGAAGTACTCCACCGCTGGAAAACCCGCATGAAGGGAGAAAGAAATGAAAGCCTATATTCACGACTAGGCCGCGCGCTGATGCTGCCCGTCGCCTGCCTGCCCGCCGCGGCGCTCTTCCTGGGCATCGGCTATTGGATCGACCCGAGCGGTTGGGGTGGCGGCAACGTCATCGCCGCCTATCTATGCAAGACGGGTTCGGCGATCCTCGACAATCTGGGCTTGCTGTTCGCCGTTGGCGTGGCCGTCGGCATGGCCCGTGACAAGGACGGCGCCTCGGCCCTGTCCGGTCTGGTTGGTTTCATGACCATCACCACGATCATGGGCTCGGCCTCGATGTTCCTGGGCTTCGACGCCGAGAACCCGCCGGCCGCCTTTGCCCCGGGCGCCATCGGCAACAAGAACGTGTTCTTCGGCATCATGGTCGGCTGCGTGTCCGGTGCGTTGTACAACCGCTTCAGCAAGACCAAGCTGCCCGACTTCCTGGCCTTCTTCTCCGGCCGCCGCTGCGTGCCGATTCTGACCGCAGCGTTGATGTCGGTCATTTCCCTGGTGCTGCTGTTCGTGTGGCCGCTGGTCTACAACGGTCTGGTCGCCTTCGGCGAGTCCCTGATGGGCATGGGCGCGGTCGGTGCCGGCATCTACGCCTTCTTCAACCGTCTGCTCATCCCCACGGGTCTGCACCACGCCCTCAACAACGTGTTCTGGTTCAACCTTGCCGGCATTGACGACATCACCAAGTTCTGGAACGGTGTGGGTGGTCTCAACGGCACCACCAAGGCCGTGCTGGCCACCGGCGGATTCCAGCCGTGGGGCGAGTACGTCACCGGCATGTACCAGGCCGGCTTCTTCCCGATCATGATGTTCGGCTTGCCCGCGGGCGCGTTCGCCATCTACCGCTGCGCCAAGCCGGAGAACCGTCGCACCGTCGGCTCCCTGATGCTCGCCGGTGGTCTGGCCGCCTTCCTCACCGGTGTGACCGAGCCCCTGGAGTTCTCCTTCATGTTCGCTGCCTTCCCGCTGTACGTGGTGCACGCGCTGCTCACCGCCCTGTCGGTGTTCATCGCCGCATCCTTCCAGTGGATCGCCGGCTTCAACTTCTCCGCCGGCTTCATCGATTGGTTCCTTTCGCTGCGTGTGCCGCAGGCGCATATGCCGTGGATGCTCATCGTGCAGGGCCTGGTCTTCGCGGTCATCTACTACTTCGTGTTCACGTTCATGATCAAGAAGTTCGACCTCAAGACCCCGGGTCGTGGCGATGGCGTTGACGACGAAGGCGCCGCCGCCGTGGCGGGCATTCTCGACACCGGTGCCGCCCCGGCCGCCCCGGCCGCCGCGGTCTCCCGCGACAAGTACGCCGCGTTGGCCGCGAAGCTCTACGCGCTGCTTGGCGGCAAGGCCAACATCGTCGACATCGAGAACTGCGTGACCCGTCTGCGTCTGGGCGTCAAGGACACCGCCAAGGTGGATGTGGACGCCATCCGCAAGCTGGTGCCCGGCGTGAAGGTCATCGACGACA
>JAIJEI010000008.1 GCA_022739095.1 Bifidobacterium sp. | reverse complement strand
CTCCGATCGCGTCGCATACTCCACACCCTCGAACACCCACCTGCCCATCCGATCCTCCTACCGGTCGATCAGATGTTGCAACGATCACTAGAACCCGCCGTCGCGTATTTCAAGCAGGGGGGGTGGGCGATCGGTGATCGGCGGGGGTGACCGACACCCGTTATGGGCAGCAGGCAGCCGCACACATCCCAATATCTGTGGGATGGCAGACAAGTCAATCGATTGTCGTCCGCGCCGTCCCTCAAGTCAATCGATTGTCGTCCGCGCCGTCCCTCAAGAACGCGGGATGGCAGACAAGTCAACCGTTTAACGTCCGTAGCGTCCCACACCGCCGACTGTCGAAACCGCGGAATAACGCCGATTCCCGTTGCAGCTCCATGATTATCCGTAATCGTTCATAGCGAGCGCTGTGGGACGGCGGGCAGGAAACGGCCGAATCCGCGTGCCGTCCCGCACCTCGTGCAATCCGCGTTTTGGGAAAGCATCACCGTAAGGCTGGCGCGCATCCGCATCCACAGCAGGAGCTTTACCGGCCGTAATCCCGCACTCGATTATTTTTCTGACAGGGAATCGAACCCGAAACAGTCGAACCCGAAACACTAACCTATGCCCGCCCCACCGCAGACAGCGAATAACCAGATGTATGCATTTTCGGCACCATGAACGAAGGAGTTCGCAAACACAACAGTGATTGGCATATATACGGAATCGAGTCAGACCTATGTCGAATAGGGGCCACGATGAAAAACCAATGTCTTGTATCCGTAGCGTACTTTTGACTATTGTTGGAGGCACATGGTTTCGGCGAGGGAGACGGAAATGACAACAGTATTCTCGATTCTGGGAGGGAGCCTTTATCGGTCTATCCGGCGTCTTCCTCATGCCGGAGATGGCAATGCGGTGATACTGTGCGTTCCTTACCGGGCGACTGCTGAGAAGACCGGTGAAGATCAGACAGTATCGCTGGACCAGGATTTACGGTACGCAACTAAAGCCGAGTGGAACGCAGGCGTCGAACAATATGAGGCTCAGCGTCGTTGCGCGAGCCAAGTGAGTTCACCATCGAACGGCGTAGTGGCTGAAATCACCGCTCGCAGTTCGGCGGCACAGAAGATACAGCTTTTTCGTTCTTTGTTCCGCGGCCGCGATGATGTATACGCTTACGGATTCCTGAGCAAAAAGACCGGCAAAGTCGGGTATGCACCCGCTGCGTGGAATGAATGGATGACTTTGCCGAACGGCAAGCGTGTGCCGACCCCATCCGATCAACGACGATGCAAGCCACTGACGGATCAGGTGCTCCTTGACCATTTCACAAAGCGTGATTCGCAATTCCATAATGTTGTCGGACTTTATCCGCTCTCCAAAGATTCCAAGGTCTTGTTTCTCGCCATCGATTTCGATGATGATGGGTGGAAAGAGGAAATCATTGCAACCAAACGGGTGTGCGAAAACCACGGATTACATCCAATCATGGAACGATCCCGTTCAGGGGATGGCGGTCATCTTTGGATGTTCTTCTCTGAAGAGATCGAAGCCGCACAAGCTCGCAAAATGGGCACTGCGCTGTTATCGGAAGCCGCTCAGAAAACGCATATTCGGTTTCGTTCGTATGACCGAATGTTCCCCAACCAGGATTTGCTGCCATCAGGTGGCTTTGGGAATTTGATTGCGTTACCTCTGCAACGATTGGCCAGAGATGCGGGGAATAGCGTATTCGTCGACGAACAATTCAACCCCTATGCCGATCAGTGGGCATTTTTGGATTCCGTACAACGAATCACGGCGCAACAAGTGAATACCATCGCTACACTGACATCCGCCAATACCAGCCCTCTTGGCAATCTTGCGAAATTCGATTCGCCCATTCCTCATGCTGTAGACCAGAAAAAGGAGACCGACAAACAAGCCCCGACTACGGGAAACGGCAGTTTGCGCACTGGCTCCCGTACCCCACTCTCTAATGCGGACGTTCCGGAGACGATTACCATCATTGAACGCAGCATGTTGGAAATTTCAAAGACAAATCTGACTCCGCTTGCGCAGAATGCCGTTCGCCGTCTTGCCGCGTTCGCCAATCCGGACTTCTATCGGGCTCAGGCCATGAGACAGCCTGTGTATAACAAGCCACGCATCATCTATTGCGGCGAAGAAACCGATGACAGCATATTGTTGCCGCGCGGATGCAGAGAAGCCGTTGCGGCGTTGCTGACGGATGCCGGATGCACCGTGACATTCGACGATGAACGAAATCAGGGCAAACGTATTCAAGTCAAATTCATCGGGAGCCTCCGTGCACCGCAAAGTGAAGCCGCGAAGACAATGCTGGAATATGATGATGGAATTCTTGTCGCACCAACTGGCTTTGGGAAAACAGTGATTGCCGCGAATCTAATAGCAAAGCGCAAAACCAATACATTGATCATCATCCGTTCGTCATCTCTGATGGAACAATGGCGTGACCGGCTTGAGCAGTTTCTGACGGTCAAAGCAAAATTACCTCCGCTGCTGACTCCTACCGGGCGGATTAGTCGTAGAAAGCGTCACATCATTGGCCAGATCGGTGCTGGACGTAACGAGCCCGGAGGCGTTATCGATATTGCATTGGCCCAGTCTCTATTCGAGAAAGGCGACGTCCCTGGAGAAAAAAGAGTTCGGGATGTAGTGAACGACTACGGTATGGTCATTTTCGATGAATGCCATCACGTCGCATCTGTGGATAATGCGGCAATTGCTCGCGCCGTCACTGCGAAATATGTCTATGGGTTAACTGGAACGCCTAAACGCGAGGACGGTTTGCAAGGCATCACGTACATGCAATGTGGTCCGATTCGTTACACGGTTGATGTTAGAGACCAGATGGTCGCCCAACGATTCACGCGAATATTGGTCCCAAGATTTACTGCTGTGAGTTTTCCCTTGGTGGAACCCGTGACATACAACGAGTATCTGGAAGCTGTTTGCAATAGCGATGAGCGTAATCAGATGATTCTCAAAGACGCGAAAAAGCTCATCACAGAGGGACGGACTCCGCTGATTCTAACCAAACGTATCGACCATGCAAAAGTACTGTCGCAAGCTTTGGAAAAGAGCGGTTGCACCCATGTGATGTTGCTGCATGGTGGCGGTTCAAGGAAAGATCGACAACGGAAATTGCATGATTTATCCTTGGTGCCGAATAATGAGAGCCTGACTGTAGTGGCTACGGGTAGCTATATCGGAGAAGGATTCGACCAGAAGCGTTTCGACACGCTTTTGCTTGCCGCTCCGGTCTCGTTTGAGGGTACTCTCTCGCAATACGTAGGGCGACTTCATCGCGAGAATGATGGCAAGACTGAGGTTCGTGTCTACGATTATATTGACGTGACCGTGCCTTTATCCGCTGTCATGTATCGAAAACGGCTGAAGGCATACGCAAATCAAGGATATTCGGTAAATCCTGACCATACTGAGAAAATGGACATGCTCAGTGCAAAGGCGGAAGCGTTGCGCGCTCGCATGACGGCTGCGACGCAGGGCGAAGATGCTGCGGATGCATTGCTCGACACCCGGTCTGACGGATTATTCGAAGGCAGCATCGTTACGGCCACGAATTATGCAGAGATACTTCGCAAGGATATTGCCGGTTGCGCACGTTCCCTGATTATCTCGGCTGAATATGTATCACAACAGGGACTCAGCGCAATTGACGATGAATTGCTCCGACTGGCCGACAGGAAAGCGCTCATCGAAGTTTATGTCCGTTTGCCGGCGACTGCTGCGACGGCAACCAGAACACGAATAGAGCGGAATATCAATCGGCTGCGTGCTATTGGATGCATTGTCCGGACCGTTGAATCGTGTTCCGATTTTGCCGTAATCGATGACAGGTTGATTTGGTTTGGAGGCATCCCTTTGCTTGGCAATCCAAGGAGTGACGACTGTACGCTTCGATTCAAGGATACGAAAATCGGCGAAAATCTCGCGGATGGACTGAAACGACGATTGTCTTGATTCAATATTCAATCAAGACAATCGCGCAGTACGAGAGCGTGATTGATATGTGGGTCTTTGGCGGCGTAGAGCAGGGTCACGTCGGGATGTTGCGCGCAGATGCGGCGCAGATTGTCCACGGCGGCATTGGCGTCGAGCTCGGCGATGTAACGCATGCGGAATTCCGCGAATTTGGCGGGGTCATGGCCGAACCATTTGCGCAGGAGGGGAGAGGGAGCGACGTCCTTCATCCACAGGTCCAACGCCGCACGCTCCTTCGTCATGCCGCGAGGCCACAGTCGATCCACCAGCACCCGATACCCGTCCGACGCGGTCGGCTCTTCATATATACGTTTGATTGCAATACCCATACGTCCCATTATTGGCGTGCGCTTGCCGGAAGTCAAGGGGAGACGCGATCCATCTACACGTTCAATCTGGGTGTTCTGCCTACGGCCTTGTGCTATGACAGCTAGCGATTCAGCAGCTTTTTGGTGATATCGTCCGACCGAACCGCCTTGCCCCTGTCGAAGGTGTTCATAGTGAGATCGACGGGTTTGGTCTTGATGAACGCCGACAGCGCGGTGTACGGCGGGTTGTCGATCAAGTGGGTGATGGGGACAATCGCCTCCTCGACGCTGACGCCCACAATGGCGTAGATGGCACGCACCAGCAGCTTCCTCAGTGGCGACTCGAAACTGTTCAATGCCCCATTGCTGCGCACGGCCCAAGGATTGAACAACACATAGTGGATGCAGCCTACGGTCTGCTGTTGGTTTTCTGCGAAGGACACTCCCAGCAAGTCGTTCAGACGACTGGTGCAGATAGTCGCGCAATGCTAGAACGTGATTGATGCGCACCCTTCATTGACGGTCTCTCAATTGATCTCCTGCGATTCATGCCGTATAAGGAAGTTCTCGACCAAGGCGATCATCGTGTCCTTCTCCGCAGGTGCGGACAGTGCAATCATCAGCGCCATCGCCGCCAAGGCGTTACCCTCCACAAGCAGGGAGTCATCGTCGCCCAGTATGCCGTTGCCGTTCAGGAAATACACGAACAGTGCGGCGGCGCAACGTTTATTGCCGTCGGAGAACGGGTGATCCTTAACGACTTGATATAGCAGGTTTGCGGCTTTCTCTTGGGTAGAACGGTACAGTTCCTCGCCTCCGAACGTTTGGTAGAGTCCTGCGGCGATTCCCTGAAACGAACCGTTGCGTTCCCGTCCGAACAGATCGGATTGCGTGTAGAACGGCATCGACCGGATGAATAGCATCGCGTCCTCATAGGTCAAGACCCACTGGGACTCGTCGCCCTTGGGTGTGGGGACATTGCCTGTGTCATAGTCGTTAAGCAGCACAAGACTCGGTAGATAGCGTTCCAAGATCTCGGCGGTGCCAGCAATTTCCGGTTCGGTGGACCTCGATAGCACCTTGACGACGGCGTGAAGTGCGTCAAGCCGCTTGCGATTGATGGTGTAACCATCAACGAGATGCTGTTTCAGAACTGAGTTGGCCCACCGTCGGAAATAGATGCCTTCCTTGGATTTGACGCGGTATCCGACCGACAGGATCATATCCAAGTTGTAATGCTCGACTTGGTATGTCTTACCGTCAGATGCAGTTGTCGCAAATTTTGCGACAACTGAAAATCCATTGAGCTCTTCCCTCAATGCATTGCCGACATGCTTGCCGATTGTTTTGATATCGCGGCCAAACAGCAAGGCCAATTGCTGTCTGTTAAGCCACACCGTATCCTCGTCCACCTTCACATCGAGGTGCACGGTGTGGTCCGCGCTTTCGTACAAAGCAATCTGCTGCTTCAGTTCCTCGCCAGTCATGAGATTACCTCTCTTTTTCGGCTGTCTGTAAATCGTGTTGTTGGCGTCGCCAAATTATGCATCCAGTTTATCAGGACAGTCGAACATTTGTTCGATTACTGTATCTCTCATATTTGTATGACTTTCCCGACGACGTATTGGCTATGACGGAGGTAATGAGCACGGGGATAATGCTGATGATGGGCATTTCCATCATGCAAAACCTATGCCCCGTATTGAAAAAGCTATTGGACCAAGCCGTTGGGCTCAGGCCATGATAATTGGGCCATTGCGCGGCTTATCCGTTCGACGAATGTTCCGGATTTGCGATGGCGTTGAATTGCAATTATCAAATGAAAGAGCAAATTGTATGAGCGAAAACAATGATGCCAAACACGTGCTGTTGGTGTTGACCAGTCACTCCGATTTGGGAGGTGTGAGACCAACTGGTTTTTATGTTGATGAGGCCGCACATCCTTGGCAGGTGTTCAGACGAATGGGCTTTACTGTGGGCCTTGCATCCATCGCTGGTGGCGTACCGCCGCAGGATGGCCGTCATCCCGGTGACCCTGTGCAAGAGCAATTTCTGCATGATGCGGATATATCACGCCAGCTAGTGAATACGCACGCCTTGGCTCAAGTAAACGCGAACCGATATGATGCGGTGCTATTCGTTGGCGGTCACGGTGTGATGTGGGATTTCCCCAACAATTCTGCGGTGAACGCCGTCGGCCGGAACATCTGGGAGCGTGGCGGCATTGTGGCGGCGGTGTGCCATGGGCCTGCGGCATTGGTGGATATGACGTTGTCGGATGGCAGTTATCTGATTGCCGGCAGGCAGGTCACCGGATTCACCAACGGCGAAGAGCAAAATCTCGGGCGTTATCCGTGGCTGCGGCGGGCGAATAGAAGGGAGATTGAGATAGAGGCAGGGGAGATGCCGGGTGCATCGCCGGCATCACGCCTCCGTGAAATACTCGTTCTCGTCCGCAAGTCGGCCGCCTTTGATGAACAGGAATCGCTCGCACAACTCCTGCAATTCGTTGAGCTGATAGCTGGAGATGAGCATGGCGATGCTGCGGTCGGAAGCCCACTGTCTGAGCACGGCGATGAGCTGGGCACGCCGTCCGGGTCGAGGCCCACGAGCGGTTCGTCGAGAATCAGGAACTCCGGATCATTGACCAGCGCGATGGCCAACGCAAGACACTGTTTCATGCCGAACGAGAAACCGGCGGGCTTGCGGTCGCGGTACGGCCAAAGTCCCACAAGTTCAGGCACCGGACGAATATTGCGCTCGTAGGCCTTGCCTCCGTGAATACCCAGATAGAATCGCAGGTTGTCTTCGGCGCTGATATTGGGCAGGAACACCGGCTGGATCATGATGCCGAACCGGTCAAGCATATTCTCGCGAGAGAAGATATCGGTGCCCTTATAGGCGATGGTGCCGCCAGTGGGCCTCCGGGCCTTGGCCATCATCTTCATCAGCGTGGTCTTGCCGGCACCGTTCCTGCTGATCAGTCCCACGATCTCGCCAGTGCCGATGGTGAAGCCGACGTCATCGAGCGAACGGGTGGGATTGCCCGGATACTGTTTGGATAGGTGATTGACGGTGAGCATGGCTGATTCTCCGGTTCGTTGATTCGTGGATCCTGCGACCTACGAATCTAGTGACCGGAAAGGCGCCCGTCGGCGGCTACGGCATCCCGCATACACGAACGTGCAATATCCATCGTCGATATGCACGTTTGTGCAACCGTCTCATCCGGTAAACGGCACCCGCCTGCCAGCATCTGCGGATACAGAAAAACTGTACGGGAGGCGCGGGCGGCGGTCCAGACGATTACAGTGTGAGCCGAATACGTTCATGAATCATCGAATCACAAGGCGAGGCGGAATCGGAAATGGCGCGGCATCTGACGGAAACGGGATACGAGACGAGCCGGCGGGCCGGGCGGCGACATCGTAGTGTTCCAGCATGTCAAGCACATCGGCGTCATCTCGGACAAGCGCGACAAGGACGGCACCCCGTACGTGATTCACAACATGGCGCAACAGCAGTGCGAAAACGACTACTTCGCCTTCAAGAAGCACATGACGGTCACCGGGCACTACCGTTTCGACGCCTCGAAAGTGCCGCAGAACGTGCTCAAGGCTTGGCGGTAACGGTCGGGGCGGCGTCGGCATTGCCGGCTTTGGCTCCGGCTGCATCAGCTGAATCGGTGCCGGCCGCACTGGCGCTAGCACTATCGTCAGTGCGGCCGGCACCGCCGGCTTTGGCCTTGGCATCAGCTGCGCTCCCACCATCGATCACCAGTCGCAGATAGTCGCGGTCGGCGGACTTGCGGTGCGGCACGAAACGACTGATGATGGAGTCTTTCTTGCCGCGGTTCTTCACATACAGGAAGCCGAACACGGAGAACACGACCGCGCCGATGAAGTTGACGATAAGATCCTCCATCGTGTCGATCAGACCGATGTCGAGGTAGCCGCCGAGGCCCAGGTCTTGGCCGTTGACCGCGGCCTGGGTGATGTCGTTGAGGTGAATCACGTGATTGGTGTGCGTGGGGTCGAGCGTGACCGAGCTGATGGAGTGCACGATGGTGTCCTTCTGCATGTCGACCCCGAACATCTGGTCCATGCTGAATTCAAAGAACTCCCAGATCACGCCGATGGTCATGGAGAAGCAGAAGGAGACGATTGCCAGATACAGGGGCGAAAGCTCGAACTTCACCCGACTGGACCGGTTGAGCAGGTCGACCAGCGAGAAGCCGATCGCCGCGGCGAGGAAGCCGTTCATCGTATGCAACACCGTGTCCCAGAACGGGAAGATCTCATAGAACGAACTGATCTCGCCAAGAATCTCGGACGAGAACACGAACACCAGCACGATGACTTCCAGCACCGAAGGCAGCTCGATGCGGAACCGCACCTGGATGAACGCCGGCGCCAACAGCAGCAGCAACGTCAGGATGCACAGGAACACATTTTCGTAGTCGCCGTTAAAGAACTGGAGTATTGCCATGGCGAGCACCAGCATGCGCAGCACCACATAGACCGCGAATGAGCTTTTATGTTCGCGGATTTCCATGCCCACGGCTCGGCTCATGGTTTTCCAGCGTACGCGCCAAGACGGTTTGCGTTGTGCGTCGTGCTGTTGCGACTGTTTCCGGGGCATTCTTGCCTCTTTCTCGCATTGTTCTTGCGACAGTCTATCCGAACCTGCTTACAGGCAATCGGCAAGAATGGGCGATAGTCTGGCCGCATGAACCGAATGGAAACCGATGTGCCTCGATTGTGGGTCACGCGAATCATGCGGCGATGCTCGATAAGGCCATTGCGCCGGCGGCACGCCACCGCGTGCTGATTGCAGTGCTCGCCGTGCTGCTGTACCGCCGTATGGGCATGATCACACCGCTGATCGTGGCCCATGGCATGTACGACGTCTCCACCGCCATGACCAATCTGACCGGAATCGCCGGCTCCTTGTGGCCACTGGTCGTAGGGCTGGCGATCATGGCCATGCCGGTGGTTTGGGCTATCGTGAGGTGTGCGAGATGGGCTTTGTACCGGCTGGCAGCAAATCCAAACAGCGAAACAACGGAATGAACGAAGCGAAAGGAACGGTATCTGATGACTCCGATTGAATTGTCAACCCGACGCCGGGTTACGGGACTGACTTCGGATGAGTTCGTTAGGCTGTTCGTCTCTTTGCAACGCGATGTGGACGGCGAAGCCGCGCATTGGAGCGCCACGGACGTCGAATCCTGGGAGCTGGTCGGCCCGCCGGTGACCGCCGAACAGCATCTCATCGACACGTTCGCCGCGGCCAACGAATTCGTGGCCACGCTTGCGGATCGTCTGTACCACACGATCATGCCAGTCACGGAAGAATCGGTCATCACCGCATACGCTGATGACCTCACATTCTGGGCATCGCATCCGGACCTTGGCGGAGTGCCGTGCGCATTATGGAACATCGCCGCATTGCAGGCGGCCGAATGGGCCCGCAAGGAAACCGGTATCGCCTGTGAACTGGACGTGCGCGAACCGCTGGTGTGACAGCTGAGCTCAAACATGGGCGTAGGTAACGACATGGTTTGAGAACTATGGGGTTGCGTTACCGGTCGGAAAGGATGTGATGGTGGGGCGTCATAGCAAAAAAGCGCGTGGCCAGTCGAGGAGACATGCGCGAAAGCCCTCCGTTTGGAGTGAGATTCGCGGCTATTTGCTGACAGTGATCGCGGTGATGCTGGTCGTGTTGCTGGGACGTACCTTCGTGTTCAACGTATATGTGATTCCATCCCGCAGCATGGAAGACACGTTGCAAATCGGCGACCGCGTATTTGCCTCGCGATTGACTCCAAAACTCTTTGCACTGCACCGTGGCGACATCATCGTGTTCAAAGATCCCGCAGACTGGATGGAGGGGGAGCGGCTTCCCTCCAATCTGATGTCGATAATCGACAGCAATCGTTACCTAATCAAACGTGTCATCGGTCTGCCCGGCGATACCGTCGCCTGCAAGGGATCCGGGGAGCCCATCACGGTCAACGGCAAACCCATTGATGAAAGCGCTTATCTTAAGTCCGGCGTGAATTCAAGCGACAGTCCTTTTTCCGTAACCGTTACTGACGGCAACGTGTTCGTGCTTGGTGATAATCGCTCCAATTCCAGAGATTCTCGACACCATCTCGACGACGGCAACAACGGGCTGGTGCCCTATGACGATATCCAAGGGGTGGCGTTGTTCCGCTTCTGGCCATTTACGAGAATCGGCTTGCTCAATTGAGTTTGGCGTGAATACGCAAGTTGACACGTGTCGCACGGCCCGGTGCCGCTATTCCTGTGCACGAGGATGGTAACAACGGCAACGGCGACAGTAGTGCCGGATGGCAGCGGCGACGACGGCGGCATGGTCAGATCGCTGAGGCTGTGGAACTACTTCACCATGGGATTCGGCGCGATCATCGGCACCGGATGGGTGCTGCTGGTCGGTGACTGGATGATCGTCGGCGGTGGCCCGGTCGAGGCGATGATCGCCTTCGTGCTGGGCGCCGTGTTTCTGCTGCCGATCGGCTCGGCGTCCGGCGCGGTTACCACGGCCGGATCGTTTCTGCCCGGAGTGCTGGCCGCGCTGGTGATGACGCCGTTCTTCTACACCGGTTTCGACACGATTCCGCAGAGTGCCGAAGAGGCAAGCGAAGGCCTTGACTGGAAGAAGTTCGGTATGGTCATCTCAGCTTCGCTGCTGGCCGCCGGCTTGTTCTATGTGTTCTGCATTTACGCGTTCGGCACGATTTTCCCGTGGAAGCAGGCCGTGGCCATGCCGGTGCCCGCACTGGCCTCGATCGAGAAGATCAGCCTGTGGTTCTACCTGCCCATGCTGGTGATCGGCACGCTGGGGCCGATCGGGCCGATAAACTCGTTCTACGGGGCCGCCGCGCGCCTCATGCTCGCCATGGGGCGCAAGGGGTATCTGCCGAATGGCTTCGCGACCATCGACCGGAAGACCGGCACGCCGAAGACGGCGAACATCGTGCTCGCCGTGGCCACGGTCATTGGCCCGTTCCTCGGCGGCAATTTGCTCATTCCGCTTCCCGAGGTCTCGTCGCTCTCGTTCGTGTTCGCCTGTACGATGGCCGCGGTCGCCTGCATGAAAATGCGGTGGAGCGAACCCGATCTGCCGCGCCCGTACACGGTGCCAGGCGGGAAGTTCGGCATCGGTCTGGCCATCGCCGCCGGCGTGATCATTATCGGCCTGCAGGTGCTGCCGTTCTCTCCGGCCGCACTCAAACCCATGTCGTGGGTGATTGTAGCGGTGTGGATCGTGCTGGGCCTAGCGTTGCGCTGGATCAGCGTCCGCTCGCGGCGTGCATAATTGTCGAGGAAGTCGGGCGTGAGGCGGTCCTGCCTGCCGCCGCCTCACGCCCGACAGGTAGTATTCACCAGATGTTCGCCTGGCGTACAGATGATGTTGGTTTGCGTTCTATAGGATGTTGCATGAGCCGGGCATGTACCATGAAGGCAGATGCGGCTCGCCACAACTCAAGAATAACCGAACAGTATTGTCAGCAATTCCAGTAGTTCCATGCACATATGTACTAAGGAGCAACCATGAGTTTGATCGATGATGCGAAGGATCTTGCCAAACAGGCCGGCAGCAAAGTCGCCGATACGGCCCGCGCTCTCAAAGACAAGGCCACCGACAAGGCCTCCGACCTGGTAGATAAGGCCGGGGACGCGCTCGACGAGGCTAAAGCCAATGCGGATGTCGCCAAGGCCGATGCCGCCAAGAAGGCCATCGAGGTCAGGAACGACGCCAAGGAGGTCCTGCGCGAGAACGCAGAGAACTGATTCGTGGCTTTGATTCCGCAATGACCGCGAGGGGCGGTGACGTTCGGTTATCATCACCTGAACGTTACCGCCCCTTGCGGCTTATTATCTGTTTGCCAGTCTTCTTATTGGCCTATGGATGGGTATGGCCGGCATTCTAATCAAATACGACTTTTTGTTGTATCTATTGTTCAGATCCACGCAATCCGCAATGCGAAGAACCAGAGCTGGAACACGGAACGAAGCGCAATCGTTCAATCAATGTCGATTGACCCACGGCGTAGACAGATCGTCTTCGACGTCATCCGATTTGCTGCGCGCACGCCACCATCGCTGCAAGAAATACGCCCCATAGCAGGCCACGATGAACACGAGCTCGGCCACGAGCGCGAACCGTTGCTCCACGTCGAAAATCACCAATACGAACGATGCGGTGCACAGGATGAACGCCGCCCAGGATACGTACGGATAGCCGGGCGTGCGGTATTTGAGTTCGCTGGCGGAATGGCCGGACTCCAGCCAACGGCGACGGAACACGATCTGGCAGTAGGCGATGGCGATCCACACCACCACGGCGGACAGGCCGGAAAGCGCCACCAGCACCAGGTACACGGTCGAGGCGGCGATCACGGAAGACAGGAGCGCCAGCAGACCGCCGGCCATCGCGGCGCACAGGGCGAGCATCGGCACGCCGCGACGGTTCGTTTTGGCGAACCAGCGCGGAATCATGCCTTCGTTGCCCATCGACCACACCATACGCGTGGAGGCGTACAGGCCAGAATTCGAGGCGGACAGCACGGCCGTGAGCACCACGAAGTTCATGATATCTCCCGCATAGGGGATGCCTATGCCGTTGAACACGAGCACGAACGGGCTTTCACTCACGCCGGCCTGGCGCCACGGAATCAGCGCGCACATCACGGTGATCGAGCCGATGAAGAACAGCACCAGACGCCACAGTGTGGTGTGGATGGCCTTCGGCACGGCGGTTTCCGGGTCGCGTGTCTCGCCGGCGGTCACGCCGATGAGCTCGGTGCCGGAGAACGCGAAATTGACGGTCAGAATCGTGGCGAACACCGGCATGAACCCGTCGGGGAAGATGCCGTCCTTGACGAGGTTGCCGAACATCGGAGCATGCTGGTAGCCGGCGATCGGAATAACGCCGAATATGGCGAGCAGGCCGATGACGATGAACGCGCAGATGGCGAACACCTTGATCGAGGCGAACCAGAATTCCGCTTCGGCGAAGAACCGCACCGACAAGGCGTTCAAGGTGAAGATGAGAATGATGCACGCCGCGCTCCACACCCATGTGGGGCTGTCCGGGAACCAGCGTTGCATGAGCAGGCCGGCGGCGGTGAATTCGGAGCCGAGCGCCACCGTCCAAGTGAGCCAATACTGGATTGCGATCACGAAGCCGGTGCCGGGGCCGATGAACTTTTCGGCATACACGTGGAAGGAGCCGGTCACCGGCATGGCCACGGACAGTTCGCCGAGCGTGAGCATGACCAGATAAACGATGAGCGCGCCGATGCTGTATGCCAGGATCGTGCCGATGGGTCCCGCCTGCTGGATGGTGTAGCCGGAGCTCAGGAACAGGCCGGTGCCGATCACGCCGCCCAATGAGATCATCTGCAGGTGGCGGGATTCCATGCCGCGCTTCAGGTTCGTGTGCAGAGCGTGTTTATTGTGCTGGCTAGTCGGCTCAGTTGACTGCTCGCCTAATGCGCTCGATTCGTCTGCCTGATTTGGCTTATGCTGCGGGGCGTCCATTCTAATCCGCGTTTCCTGTTGCGAGGACGGCGACTGCTTTGCCGTGTCGGTATCGGGCTGACTCATGCTTCTCTCTTTGCCATGCGTGCGTTCCGTGGACGTCATCGTGACGGCCCGAATAGTATACCCGCACCGGGGATATAGTTGCGCCGGGCGATACATTGAGCCAAATTCAGTTTCGAGGGGCTGATTTCGTGCTTGTCGGAGGTCTACTCCCGTTTCAAGGGGCTGATCAACTGCCAGATCGCGGATAGAAATGGCATTACTCCAACGTCATTCCGTTGTTTTTGACCAGTAGCTACTTTGGCATCAGCCCCTCGAAATGGAGATAGATGTTCCGCAAAGTCAAAATCAGCCCCTCGAAACGGAGATAGGCACTTTGCAGCATCTACTTCACCTTCTGAATGCGCAGCACTAACACGTCGGCGCACACGGCCATGATGATGGAGATTACGAATGCAGGCGTAAAGCTGCCGGTCGCGGTCTTTACCGTCGAGGTGATGGTGGGGCCCACCGCCTGGCCGAGCGTGGTGGCCAGGTTGAGAATGCCGAGATTCTTGCCGGCCTCCTCCTTGTTCGGCAGCACGTCGACGTTGAGCATCTGGTCGATGGCCTACTGTGGCTGTTGCGTGCCGTTGCATGGGTATTTGTGGACCGTCTCGGATTGGCGGTTTTCCGGGCTTTTTGAGCATAGGGTAGCGGCAGTATGCGCCGTTGCAGTATTGATCTTGTGAACGGTTAATGTACTCGGGGCTCAAAATATATTCCTGCTTGCGGCGCGCTTCTTGTTTAAGGAAAGTAATTCGAGGATGGGGTGGCTGATATGTGATGTGATTGAGTGGTGGCGCGGGACCCGGCATGGCGGAAGGAAGTTGTTTCCGGCGAATCGGCCAGTGTTTATGGACAAAGCCGGATTGGGTGTTGAATCGGTGATATGCTAGAGCCGCATTTTGTACAGCCACTGGGGTTCGGAAGGAATAGGCGGAACAATATGAACGGCATCACGCTTGGCACCCGATTGGGGTTTGCCGCATGCGTGCTGTTGCTAGTGCCAGTTCTTCTGCCCGTGGTTTGCGTGGAATTGTTGCGACAGCGTTTGGCCGGTGCACTGGCGGTGGTTGCCTCGCGCGGGCGGGTGCTGTCCCGTCCAGTGCCGATGGCGAACATCATCGTGCTGATGCCGTTGTTGCTGTCGTTGAGCGCCACGTGCTGCTGGATCGCCGGTGGTGATTCGCAGACCGCCTTGGCCGCCATGGTCTTCGCCGCCACAGTGACGGTGGTATGCGCGTGCTGCGCGGTCCTGCTGTTGTCGTTCGTCGGTTCGGCCGGCCGACGACTGCTGCCCGCCAGCTTCCGCTTCGATGCGACGGTGATGAACGCCGTCCGCTCATGGGCCCGCCCGCAATGGATGCCACGCTGGCCCCGCTACACGCTTCCCGATTCCCGAATCTTTTAGATTTTTCTTTCTTTTCATCTCCATACGGCATTGACTAAGTGCCAATGCTGTTATGCCATGTATTGCTCTCTGCATTTAACCGCAGGGATTGCCATCTTCAGATTCGACATTTCATCAGGAATCCCAATGAACTTCATCAATTTCCTCAACCACATCCTGCGACCCCTAGAATGGGTCGTCGCCCAACTACTCACCCTATCCCACCACGCCCTAGTCGCGTTTGGTATGCCAGCCGGCCCGAGTCCCGCGTGGGGCATCGCGATCATGTGCCTCGTGCTCATCATCCGCATCTGCCTGCTGCCGCTCTTCCTCTCCCAAATGCGCGCGATGCAGCGGATGCAGGTACTCCAACCGCAGATTCAACGCATCCAGCACAAATATGCCGCGCGCAAGGACCCGCATTCCAAAGAAGCCATGCAACGTGAAATCATAGCCTTGCAGCAGCGGCATAACGCCAATCCGCTCGGCTCATGCCTGCCTTCGCTGATCCAGGCTCCGATTCTGTGCTCGCTGTTCTACTCGCTGCAATCCTTGCCCGCAATCGCCGCTGGGAATGCGGAACCGTTAGGCGGCATCGACCGTGCTACGGCGAGTGACATCGAATCATCATCCATATTCGGCGTGCGCATCGCTGACTCGTTCGGTGCGGTTGCCTCGCCGCAGTCGCGCGTTATTATCGGCGTGGCCGTGGCGCTAATGTGCCTTACGTTGTTCGTGATGCAGTGGATGCTCATCCACCGCAATACGCCGAAAGACGCCATGGACTCACCGCAATTCCGCACTCAGAAACTGACCGCGTTTATCTTCCCCGCCATCTACGTGGTGTCGGGCGCCACGTTGCCGTTCGGCGTGCTGCTCTACTGGCTGACCAACAACCTGTGGAACTTCGGCCAGACGCTGTGCCAACTGCGATGGTTCCCCACACCCGGCTCGGCGGCAGGGGAGCGCAAGGCCAAGCGCGATCATGAACAGGACAACCGTCGCCGTGCCGCAGCCGGCCTGCCATCCTTGGAGGAGGAGCGTGCGATGGCTGCTCACGAGGAAGCGAAAGCCCGCCGCGACCGCGAAAAGTCAGCCGCCAACCACAATCGCAAGCAGCGCAAAAATCCGCAGCTTGCCAAACGTTCAGTCGTGAAACGGTGACGCGCTACTCGTCTACTGGCTCCCCTCTCTGAGGCTGAGCCGTTAAGCAAACAGCAGAGCTGTTTGTAGGCGACTGAGGGGAGTTTCGCTAAGACTGCACGGTGTTGTCCGTATTGTTTTCAATGGCTTTCCCATTTGACATGGATTGACTGATGATGTCGGGATGCAGCACAATTGGCATGTACGGGTGGACCTGCAACCGGGTCGGCAAGGAAGGCGATGTGACGTTCGCCGGCCAATCGGTGGTGGTGGATCCGTACGGCAACGTCATCAGCGAGGCTGACGACCAAGAGCAGTTGATTATCACCGACATCGATCTCACACAGACCGCAAGGCGAGAATGTGAAGTCATTGTGCGCTTGCTTCGCGAAGCCGCGCAATGCCGGATTCAAAGCAGCTGCTCATCATTGCTATGGATGCGGGACTGATTCCATTGGAAAGCGCGACGCGTTGCCAGTTAGAGAGAACATCGGCCATTTTCCCAGCGATACGCTTTGCTTCATCGTCAGCGATTCGGAAATAGTCGGCGCAGTCCATTGCCAGCGACACGTCCGCTGATCTGTCATCAAAATCAATTGATGAATTCAGCAGCTTAGGATTGTCGCCAGGTGTCGGGTTGATGTCGAAAGCGGGAGACAGGGCCCAGCCTTTGCCGCTGAAATCATAAAGGAAACCGTGATTGCGCATGTGATTATCAACATTGCCGATTGCACATGAGAATAATGCCCGCCGCCAAAGCTGTTGAATGTCAGACTCGGGAGACGATCCGTGTTCTTCGAGAAATTCCACGAGTTCCAAATACGAATAATGCTCTCCATCATTACCCTGTACTGCGGTCAATCCACTGAGATAGGGAATACGCTGCGCTCCGCGCCTATCAAATCGATCGAGTACCAGTACGGAACGACCGCGAACGCGCAAGAGTCGGGTGTTTGGAACATTGATGCCGGTTTGCGCGGCAAGCTGTAATGTGGTTCGCTCCCAAGCGCATACGTCATCTACAAGGTCCTCATCGGCTTTGGGAAATTTGGCAATGCAAAGAGCGCCCTTCTCGTTACGGATGGAGGCTTTTGGCCGGGCTCCACCAAGGCTGGATCCGGCAGCGAGCAAGTCGCGTATATCCGCATTCATGTCTTGTACGGCGAGATCGGCTTCCGTCAGTAGTTGAGGAATGGTCACTTCTCTTGGAACGCCGGTCTCACTGGGAGCTAGCGCGTCACCGTCGTTGTTCCAGAAGCGCAATGCGCCTTGTCGGGTCTCATCGTTGACGGATAGTAAGAGATCTCCCTCAAATAGTGTGCGTGCTGTGCGATGCTCCGAACGAGCATCTTGACGTTCTGCGCGAAGCATGAGGTTCCTGCCCCAACGATCCGGCATGCAGTCTTGAAAGATGCGATGCATCGCATTATGCTCGGCCGGGAACGTTCCGGGGGAGAGGGGCATCTCTGGACAGAGGGATACTGCGTTTGAAGAGCGCATATAGGCCGTATCGTATGTGAAAGTTGCCGATTCGATGCCGCGCCTGATACTGGTGAATAATTTCCCGACGGTGACGTCTGTGCCGTTGATCTGCAGGGTGACGATTGCTTCCATGATGTGTTGCGCCTCCTGCTGTGCTATCGAATACGTTTTGGAGTGTCTTCGTCGGCGCGTAGTTTGCCGATATCTGTGTTAAGAGGGTCCGTCGCTTGCTGTACGCCGTCCAGCAGTCCAAGCAGACGAGCAATGCGGAGGAAGTTCTCAAAGCTGCCATTACCCGTACGCAGCATTTTGGTGACCGTTGGCACGGATAATCCAGCCCGCTCGGCCAGCAAGGCTACGGGAATGCGCTGTTGTCTGCGCGCCAAATCGAGGTTGGCGGATATCTGACGCATCGCCCGACTGACCGGGATTGGTGTGCGTGTCGGCATATTGACACCTCCTATCCCAAATTTTAACATAAATAATTCTTTAGCTTATAGTCACATAGTCAAAGAATTATTTATGTAAATTTGTATGGACTAGCCTTATGCGGAGGTTACGCCAATATACGACAAGAACGGACCGACGTCAGCCCGGAATCTTCTCGACGATGGTGTTCAAGGTGTCGAAAGTCTCATCGATTTGGTCCACTACCTGCTTGCCCTGGTTGACCATTTCGGCGATCTGTTTCGTGTGGGGTTGCGGCAGTGCATAAATCGACATCTTGACGCGCTTCAAGACCGCGCCGGCGTCGGACAGGTCCTGCTTGATGGAGGCGATTTTGGGAATAGACAGCGTGCCGTCGGAGAAGTTCATGCCGGACAGTAGCTCTTCGATATTGAAGTCCACCAGCGTGCCCTGCGCGGCACTGTCGATCTTAGGCAGGGCGTTGGCCGCGGCGTCAGCGGTCGCGTCCAGCATACCGCGCACCGCTTTTACGTCCGAGCCGTAATACGGTACGTATTCCGCGGTCTGCCACAGCACGCCTTGGGTTTCGTTGTGCGCCGCGACGATATGATCGCCCGCACTGTTCATCTGTTCAAGCGCCTGCCTGAAATCGCCTTGTTCAACGGACTGTTGTGCCTTTGTCGCATACTCGCCAGCCTGCTGTGCCTCGCTGATCACCCGTTGCGCTGATTGCCAGAGCAGCCAGCCGGAAATGCCTAGAGCCAGCACAATCGCGACCAGTATTCCAATAACAACAGTGCCGGTATGTTTGCGCTTAGCCATAAGACCAATGTACCTTCCTGAAGTTGGACTAACGAAGAGCCTGGTTGAAGAGCCGACGTAAGAGGACTTGAATTAGGCGAAAGTTATGTTCAACCATCGTCCTGAAGACGAATTCAAAGTCGGGCAATATCGTCGGCAAGCAGCCATTCGATGATGTTTATTCCTTGAATACCGTCGCGTGTCTGCGGGAATTCATCCATGCTCAGCACATATTTAGGCCAATTGTCGCGGATGCCGGCAAAAGCCCCGAACTCGCGCTCTGCCGTCTGCTGTGATCCGATGAGATAGGTGACCTGATAGTAGGAGACTGCATCCCCGCGCCGCGCAATGAAATCTATCTCTTTATCGTCTACCTTGCCGACGTGAACGTCATATCCGCGTCGCCTGAGTTCCATATAGACGATGCCCTCCAGAACTTGGTCAATTGCATTGGCATTGTTGAACCCGATGGCACGGCGCAGTCCTTGATCAACCACGTAATACTTCTCGTTGATTTTCAACGTGCGTTTGCCGATGACATCTTCACGCGGAACGCGATAGATGAGAAAGGCCTTGGCTGCCGCATTAAGATAATTTGCAATCGTCTCAGCTGATACCTTGCGATGCTCGCTTTTCATGTATGAGGCGATGTTTGGCGCAGTGATGAGATGGCCCTCCTCACCGATGACATAACGGATGCCCCTTTCCAAGGCATCGGCATCGCGTATACCCGCATGCCGGACAACATCTTTGAACAATATGGTCGAGAACAGATCATCAAGATACCGTAGGGAAGCAGCTTCATCGAAAGCCAAATCAGTCTGGAACGGGAATCCGCCTTGAGCCACATAGCGGTGAAATGCCGAACGTTCGTCAATGGGGCCGACCGATTGACGGTAGGCATCAAGAAACTCCGCAAACGAGAACGGATATACATTGATGGTGACATAGCGACCGGTGATGTAGGTGGCAAGATCGCTGGACAGCATGCGTGCATTCGATCCGGTCAGATAGATGTCGGCATCATAGTCGACCATAAAAGACCGCACGGCCTTCTCCCAGTGATCAACCTCTTGAATCTCATCGAAGAACAGTCGGACCGTGCCATCGATTCCATTCATGCGCTCGCTGACGTATCGAGTAAGATCATCGGCATTCGCGATGCTGGAAAATTCACACGATTCAAAGTTGATATGAAGTATGGATTGCTCTGCGACACCTTCGGCAGCCAGCTGTTTGCGGATAAGAGTCAGTAACGTCGATTTGCCTGAGCGTCGAGCGCCCACAAGCACTTTGATCACGTTTTTCCCGATGAAAGGGTGTATCTGATCCATGTACGTGGGGCGGTCAATCATGGCGATCTCCTTTTTGGGCAGATAGAACATATTGTAATCGTATTCTTAAGTCAAAATCGTATAAGAATCGATTATAATCGATTTCTTGTTCGTATTCTTCAAGAAACATGAATATAACTGATTCTTTAGGGCTTCTGATGTTCTCGTTGATGTTTGTCAAAAAGCTCTGTTCTGTCATGTGCTTGCTTGACAGCATGTTGTATGACCTGAATGATACATGCCATCATCGCTTGCGGTTGACGTTGCGTAAACGTCTATCCTGTTGGCAACGTCGCGAAATATACGTGGTGGAACAGTGGACAATAGGCTTCAAAGGGGGACGCTCAATCATGAACAAGAACAATGATATGACGAACGCCGTCAACGATTCCGACGCCGGCGCGTTCGACGTGGAGGGCAACCCGCTGGACACGGGCCGGTTGTGGCCCATCAATCAGGCGGCGCTGATCAGCGGCGTGACGACGCGCACGTTGCGCTACTACGACGAGACCGATCTGGTCAAGCCGGCCGAAACGTCCGCAGGCGGCAAACGCTGGTACGACTGGGTTTCGCTGGTCAGACTCCAATTCGTGATTCTATTGCGCGATGCCGGGCTGTCGATTGCGGATATCGCCGCGATCGCGCAGCCGGGTGAGCATAATGTCCGGCAGGCCATCGACGCCAAGACGAAGGAGCTGCGCCACGACATCGAGACGATCGAACGCAAGCTGCAGGTGCTGCACAACCTGTCCGACCTGTGAGACGCGGATGGCGACATCGAGCAGATGAATCAGATGGCGGGCAATCCGGCGCTGGCTGGATTGCTCGTCGACTCGGCCGTGCGATGGTCCGCGTTGAGTCCGGAGGAACTGGAACAGGCCCGGCAGACCTGGGAGAACATGCTCCGGCAGTCGCATGAGACCATGGTCGCCGACGCCGAGCAATGGAAGCGACTGTTCGAGACGGGCGCGGCCCCGGATTCGCCCGAGGTGCAGCAGATTGCCGAACGGATCCTGGACCGGGACATCAAGACCGCCCGCGCCCAGGCGACGCGGAATCAAAACGCGACCGTGATGAACGCCATGCCGCTGTCAAGCTCGCTTGGGGTCATCCGTTCCGCGCTGGCCGGCGACCCGCGTTTCGCCGACCCGTGTGGTGAAGCGCTCTACGGAAGTAAGGCATGTGCCGACTTCGTCAACGAAGCCAAGAACATCCACGCACGGCAAATCGCCGAACGGTTCGCGGCGGAACAGGGCATGCGAAATCAGCCACAATGAATCGCGATCCTGCATGAATATGCTGTCATGCGATTGCTTGACAGCATGTTGTCTGATTGACTCTTTGAGTGCCATAATTGAGATGGCATGCGTACGCGTCGGACTTTATGGAATGCGGGGACGATATGGTTGCGGACGATGAGGTGCGGGCCTCCTATGGTAGGCGTCGGAATCAAAGTCTTCTGCGGTTTTTCGGCGCTTCCGCCACATTGGGCGTGGCCGCCGTCACGGCCATCACGTGCGCCGTCATCCGGTACGGCTGGAATGACGGGGAGTTCTGGAAGCTGGTGGTGCCGGCGGCCGTGGCGTTGGTGGCGGCCATCGTGTGGGCGGCGCTCGGCTTCATGCGTCGCGCCGGGCGGACGCCTGACGCTCCGGCCGACGCGAACGATACCCGCCCGGCCGAATCCAGGTTTGATTCGGCGGCCGCCCAGATTCTGGCGATCGTCGCCATCAACGTGTGGGGCGTCATGTTCATCGTCTTTGATACGTTCCAGATTGACCCGTGGCGGTACGTGACATGGGTCGTGCCCGTGATGTTCCTGCTTTATCCGGCGGTCTTGGGCATCGGCAAGGCTTGTTTCCGCAAACGACAGTAGGATATTCGCTTCAACCCGGAGGCGCCGATGATGATGAATAGCCGGAATCGTAGGATTCTCGCGGCAGGCTCTATGATGCTGGCGGCGGTTTTCGTAGTCGCCGGTCTTCTGTGGGAGTGAGCCTGCCGCTTTCCGTTAATCTCGCCATCCAAGTCGACTCTGCACGTCGCGAGTCTTCGCCGAACACTATCATTGGTAGCGCAGAGGTTGTGTGGGAATGGCCGTGACAGGGGAGGGGTATTGGGCAAGCTTCGGGTGCCGCGTTCGGCGCGTGGCCGTGTGATGGCGGCGGCCGGCATGGTGATGGTGGGGTCGTTGGGCATCCAGACCTCGTCGTCCCTGTCGGCGTCGTTGTTCGGCGCGTTGGGGCCGATTCCGGTCAGTTCGATGCGCATGCTGGTCGCCGCGATCGTCATGCTCGTGCTCATCCGTCCGAAACTGGTTGGCCGGTCGAAAAGCGAATGGCTGGGCATCGTGGTCTACGGGCTAGCGATGGCGGCGATGAACATCTGCCTGTACTCGGCCATCGACCGCATCCCGATGGGCGTGGCCGTCACCCTGGAATTCCTCGGCCCATGCGTGGTCGCC
>JAIJEI010000153.1 GCA_022739095.1 Bifidobacterium sp. | reverse complement strand
TTCGTCTTCCAATCCGGCCAACTGCTGCCCGAACTTCCGGCCGTCGAAAACATCGCCCTGCCAATGATGCTCGACGGCGTGCCCTACCGCACCGCCACGGACACGGCGATTCTGTGGCTGGAACGCATGGGATTGCGCGCGCTCGCCACGCACCGACCGGGGGAGATGAGCGGCGGCCAGATGCAGCGCATCGCCATCGCCCGCGCCCTCGCCGTCAAACCTGCCGTGGTCTTCGCCGACGAGCCGACCGGCGCGCTCGACCAAGCCACCGGACGCGAGGTCATGGGCATTCTCATGGCCGCCGCGCGAGACAACGGTTCCGCTGTGGTCGTCGTCACCCATGATCCCAACGTCGCCGCGTTCTGCTCGCGCACCGTGACCATGCAGGACGGCCAGCTGGGAGGCGTACGATGAGCACTTTCGCATTGTGGCGATTGTTCCATCGCCCCGGCTCGCGTGGCAGTGCGGGCCATACTTCGGTGTTAGCCATCATTGCTTTTGCCGCAGCCACCACTATCTTTCTCACCGTTTTGGGCGGCGTGCATGGGTTCATGTGGCGTGCCTCCGCCGACCACACCATTGGATGCGCAATCAATCTCGACGCTTGCAAACCCGGAACGGCGGAAATCTGGAAGCAGCGTATCGCCAATCCTCACAGCTTGGATCAGTACGCCACGGCATACGTCGTGCTGGCGTTCTTTGCCTGCCTGCTGCTGATCGTGCCGTTCGTGGCGCTTGCCGGTTCCGCCGCGCGATTGACCGCGTCCCGTCGTGACGCTCGCCTCGCCTCCTTGCGCTTGGCAGGCGCGACCACGGGCCAGGTTATTCGGCTTACGGCGCTTGATGCGGCTGGTCAGGCGTTGGTGGGAGCGCTGATTGGTATCGCGGGGTACTGCGTGTTGATTCCCCTAATCATGCTGCTGCACTTCCAGAATCAGACGTTTACGTTCGAGCAACTGTGGGTGGGGCCGATTGCCTTGATCATTACGCTTGTTGGCGTGACCGTGTTGGCGCTGATCTCCTCGCTGATCACGCTGCGGCGCGTGGCCATCACGCCACTCGGCGTCACGTCACGCGTTGCGACTGCGCTGCCGTCCGGCTGGCGTGCGGTGGTGTTCGCCGTCATTATGGTGATTGCCGTCCTCCTGTTCAATAATCCAATGGTGCTCGCCCAGGCTGGTGAAGTAGTGATGTACGTCGTGATTATCGGTTTCATGCTGCTGTGCTTCGCACTGGTGAATCTTATCGGCACGTGGGTGGTCACCGCTCGCGCCAAAACCAAGGCCAAGCGGCCCAAGGATGCGGCCACGATGATCGCCATGCGCAGGATTCTCGACAACCCCAAGCGCGCCTGGCGCAACGTGTCCGGCATCGCGCTGGCAGTGTTCATCGCCGGTATCACATCAATCTGCGGATTCTTCGGCTCGGCTGCCGCAGTTGGCGGCGCCAACGATCCGTCCACCGTGTTCATCCGCGACATCGGCACCGGCGGCATTCTGACGCTGGTGTTTGCCGCGGTGCTTGCAGCCGTCAGCTCCGGCGTGATGCAGGCCGGCAGCGTCTATGACCAGGCCGGCGAATACCGCATGCTGGTGCTGGAAGGAACGGATGCGAAAACCTTGAACCGTGCACGATTCATCGAAGTGCTGACTCCGCTCAACACCGTGGTGATCGTGGCCGGTGGCTGCTCCATGCTGCTCATGGCCCCGCTGTTCGCCTCCTTGATGACCGAGCCGGCCACTCTGGCCAGCTTCTTCGGTGGACTTGCGCTGTGCTATGCGCTGGTTTCGGTGGGCGCGTTCGCGTCCAATCGGGTGGCCGCCAGCTTGAATCTGACCGACTATCGGGCCGATGACTGAGGCGGTACGGTACTTTCCCGGATGACGACGTTGGTGGGAAGGATGGCGTGCATGTCGCCCGGATTGTCATTGCGGTTGTCGATGATCATCTGCACGGCACGTTGTGCGATTTCGCTGAACGGCTGGTGCACGCTGGTCAGGGAAGGCATGAGCTGATCAGCGGGGAAGATGTCGTCAAACCCCATTACGGACAACTGTTTGGGCAACGGAATCTTATGTTCACGTGCCGCGCGATACGTGCTTACCGCTGACAAGTCGTTGCAGCAGAAAATTGCGGTGGGTCGGTCGGGGAGCTCGAGCAGTCGGCAGGCTGCTTCATAGCTTGTTTCGGCGGGAAAGTAGTCGCCTTGTTCGATATAGGACTCCGGCAGATCCACCCCGGCCTGTTGCAGAGCGGCGGTGAATCCGCTATAGCGCGCGATGCTGGTCTGTAGGTTCGCCGGCCCCCGGATAACGGCGATGCGTCGATGGCCGAGCGACAGCAGGTGTTTGCCGGCCTGGTATCCTGCGGTCCAGTTATCGATGGACACGCTTATCACATCCGAATCGACGGTATCGATTGGGTCGATGATGACCACGGGAATACTGCGTGATTTCAACAAAGACTTCGCTTGAGTGGTCAGACCGCCCATCTGCTGCATGATCACGCCCTGCGGATTGCGGTCGATGATGCCGCGGAAACAGTCTTCCGTGGCATCGCCATGGTTGGTCTGGGTGACCGTGATGGCGAGACCGGCCTGCTGTGCCCAGTATGAGGCGTATTTGATGAGTTCCATCGTGCCGTTGTGCGCGATGTACTCGACGACGAGTTCGATGGTGGGGGAGAGCTTGGTGCTCACCAGCGGGCGCGAGTAACCATGCTCGCGCAGCACCTGTTCGACCTGACGTCGCGTCTCGTCGGAGATGCCGAGCCGGCCGTTGATCACCTTGGAGACGGTCGAAGGGGAGACACCGGCGATCTTCGCCAGATCACCGACCTTGAGCTTATGCGTAGGATTGTCGTTGGCCATCACCGCTCCTCTCTGCCATTGCCTCTGTTCACCATTATGGCCCATAACGCCGCATTTTTTTCTTGGTTTTCCTTACTTCGCGTGTTCTGGGAGAAAAATTTTCGTAATCGGGTTTTGCAAATTTCTAAATCAAGGGGTATGCTGAAGACAATGGTTCACCAAGGCGAAGGAGCCCGAACACATGAGTACCATCACCCAAGTTAAGACGTATGACTTCCGTTTCCCCACCTCCCAGACGCTGTCCGGTTCGGACGCGATGAACCCCGATCCCGACTACTCCTCCGCATACGTGGAGATTTCCACCAGCGCGGATGACGGTATCAAGGGCGTCGGCTTCGTGTTCACCATCGGCCGCGGCAACGATGTGGTCTGCAAGGCCATCGAATCGATGTCGCAGGTGCTGATTGGTCGCAACGTGGAGGAGCTGCTCGACAACATGCGCATTGCATGGGACCTGTTCGTGCATGATTCCCAGCTGCGTTGGCTTGGCCCTGAAAAGGGCGTGGAGCATATGGCCATCGGTGCCGTGCTTTCCGCGCTGTGGGACATCAAGGCCAAGCGTGCTGGCAAGCCGTTGTGGCTGCTGTTGGGCGAGATGGAACCCGAGGAACTCGTCTCCACGCTCGACTTCCGCTACATGACCGACGCGCTCACGCCCGCCGAAGCCGTTGAGATCCTTCGGGAAGGGCAGAAGGGCAAGGCCGAGCGTATCAAGCACCTGCTCGAGGTCGGCTACCCCGGCTACTCCACCGCCCCCGGCTGGCTCGGCTACTCCGACGAGAAGATGGTCGCGCTCGCCAAGGAGGAGACGCAGGTCAAGGGATTCAAGCAGATCAAGCTCAAGGTCGGCCAGAACATCGACGACGATCTGCGCCGCCTGGCCAAGGCCCGCGAAGCCATCGGCCCCGACGTGCGTCTTGCCGTGGATGCCAACCAGGTGTGGGACGTGCCCACCGCCATCGACTGGATCAACAGGTTCCACGACTTCGATCTGTCTTGGGTGGAGGAGCCAACCAGCCCCGACGACGTGATCGGCCACGCCACCATCGCCCGCGCCATCAACCCCATCAAGGTGGCCACCGGCGAGCAGATGCAGAGCCGCATCCTGTACAAGCAGTATCTGCAGGCGAACGCCTTCGGCATCATGCAGATCGACGCCACCCGCGTGGCCGGTCCGCAGGAGATCGTGCTCGAATACCTGCTCGCGAAGAAGTTCAACAAGCCCGTCTGCCCGCACGCCGGCGGCGTGGGCCTGTGCGAGGCCGTATGCCACTTCGCGATGTTCGATTACGTGGCCGTGTCCGGCACGATGGACGGCCGCATGATCGAATACGTCGATAACCAGCACGAACATTTCGTCCACCCGACCGAGATCAAGGACGGCAACTACGTCGCCCCGACCGCTCCGGGCAACGGTACCGAAATGACGCTGGAAACGGCCGAGAAGTACCTGTATCGCGGCTGACCGCAACTGGAAATTCATAACTGAACAACACAACTCAACACAACAACACACAACCACTCCGGCTGGGGCTCCGAAGCCCCGGCCGGGCGTGACATGGAACACCCATGAAACGCAGAATAAGGATGGACGAAGGAGTTCCCATGGATCTGCATCTCGAAGGCAAAGTCATCATCATCACCGGCGGCTTCAAGGGCATCGGCAAAGGCATCACGCTGCAACTGGCCCAGGAAGGCGCGATTCCGGTGGTGATCAATCGCTCGGACAGCGCGCTCGAGGAGTTCAAGAAGGACATCGAGCAGTACACGACCGAATACGACGTGCATCTGCTTGATCTGAACGACACCGACAAGATCGCCGGCATCGTCGAGGAGACCTACAAGAAGTACGGCCATATCGACGGCATCGTGAACAACGCCGGCAAGAACGACAACAAGGATCTCGAAACCACCACCTGGCGCGAATTCGAGGAATCGATCCACGGCAACCTGACTCACTATTACGAGCTGGTCCACGCGGCCGTGCCGTATCTGAAGGAAAGCCATGGATCCGTCGTGAACATCTCCTCGAAGACCGCGCTCACCGGTCAGGGCAAGACCAGCGCCTACGCGGCCGCGAAGGGCGCGATCCTGGGACTCACACGCGAATGGGCCGCCGCTCTCGTCAAGGACCGGGTGCGTGTCAACGCCATCGTCGTCTCCGAATGCTGGACCCCGCTGTACGCCGATTGGATCAAGACCTTCGGCGATGAAGCGGCCCAGCAGGCGCGCTTGTCGGTGATCACCGACA
>JAIJEI010000152.1 GCA_022739095.1 Bifidobacterium sp. | reverse complement strand
CCTTCCTCGGCCATGCGCGAGCGCGGCACGAAGCGCAGGGCGGCGGAATTCATGCAGTAGCGCAGGCCGCCGCGGTCGGCCGGGCCGTCGGTGAACACGTGGCCCAAGTGAATCTGCGTGTCCGACGTGCGCACTTCGATGCGGTCGCGGCCCGGAATGCGGTGGTCCTCGTGCTCGGTCAGCAAGTCACCGGCAATCGGGCGGGAGAACGCAGGCCAGCCGCAGCCGGAATCGAACTTGTCTCGCGACGAGAACAGCGGCTCGCCGCTGACGATGTCCACGTAGATGCCGGGTTCGAACTCCTCGTCATACTCGTTGACGAACGGGCGCTCGGTGGCGGCGTTCTGCGTGACCGCGAACTGCTCAAGCGTCAGATCCCAGATGCGTTCCACGTACTTCTGACGGCGCTTCACGTTCGCGATCGCGGCGATCGGCACATGGCAGTAGCCGCCGGGGTTGTTCACCAGATAGTCCTGATGGTGTGCCTCGGCCGGGTAGAAGTTGCGCAGCGGTTCGACCAGTACGGCCGGGCGCTGCGGCTGGCGGTCGACCAGCTGCTCCAAGGCCGCCACGTACACGGCGCGCTGCGTATTGTCCGTGTAGAACATGCCAGTGCGGTACTGCCGGCCGCGGTCCTCGCCCTGCTGGTCCACCGAGAACGGGTCGATGACCTCCAGGAACAGCAATGTCAGCGTCCGTAGGCTGACCTGTGCCGGGTCGAACTCGACTTTCACGGTTTCGGCCGCATCCGTGCCGCCCGCGCATACCTGCTCGTAGGTTGGCGATTCGACGGTGGACTGCGCGTAGCCGACCGTGGTGTCCGTGACGCCGTCGACGTTCTGGAAGTAGCGCTCCAGCCCCCAGAAGCAGCCGCCGGCGAAGTATGCGGCTTGCGTATTGCCGTCATTGTGTTCGTTACGTTCGCTCATGCGCCCCACGTTACTACATCGAGACGGCTCGCGGTACAGCCGAGAGTACCTCCGCACTGGCAAAATCGCTTTCGAGGGGCTGATTCGGCCTCCGCCGGAGGTCTACTCCCGTTTCAAGGGGCTGGTCGGCCGCTAGACCGCATGTAAAAACCCATCCGCGCCAACGCCATTCCGCCGATTTTGGAGCGTGAATACTCGGCCATCAGCCCCTCGAAGCGGGAGTAGACCTCCGGGAGAGGCCAAATCAGCCCCTCGAAACGGAGATAGCGCTTTCCGCGCCCTCCTTGTCAGGATTTCTCCGCTCAAAGAGGTACATTCGGGCTTCTACAGAATGCTATCTCCGTTCAAAGAGGTACCGAATACGGGAAACCCCGAGTACAAACTCCGTCATTGCAACGCTCATACTCGGGATTTCAGAGTTCAGGTACCTCTTTGAAGGCAGTTAGCTGTCTGCAAGAGGCCAAATGTACCTCCTGAAAGCAGATACCCCCGTCTCAGGCTCGGACCGGCTAGTCTCCGCACCCGCGACAAACAGGCGAACGGGCTGGAGCCTCAATCGCGAACATAATTTGCCGAGTCTGTGCACCCCGCACCTTCACGACCGCAGCGTACTGAGCATGCCGGCCACTTCGGCGGGCGTCACGCTGGGCACGTAGGCGCGCACCACCGCGAGCCCGATCTGCGGCAACGCCGCCGGGTCCGGGTAACACACGTAGACCGGCGCTTCGGTGGGCTGGAACTTTCGCTTGAAGTTGAACAGCGAGTGGAAGCCGTAGGCGGGCTCCATCCAGTCGGCCACAATCTGCAGCGCGTGTTGGAGCACCTGCGTGCCTTCGCCGGCCGGCACCCCGCCTTCCCGGGCATTGTCCCGCTCGGGGTTCATGCCGGCCAGCGGCGCCGCGGACAGACTCATGAATTCCACGGCATGCTCAGGATCCGCAAGCCCCTCGTCACGCAGCCGCTCGGCCATGCGCGCGATCAGGAACTCCATAATGCCGTTGGGGCTGTCGGTGCGATGGCGCATGAAATCCAACGTCCAGCCGACGATGCGTCCTTCGCGCCAGGTCGGCAGCCAACTGGTGACGCCCAACACGCGCCCGTCCGCGTCGATGGCGTACAGCAGCCGCACGCGCGGGTCGCGCAGTTCCTCGACGCCGCCGAGCGTGAACTTCATTTCCGGCAACGCCTTGAGCTGCGCCCATTCCTCGGAGATGTCCTCGATCTGCTCGCGCACATCGAGCGACGCTTCCAGGAAGGTGGACTGCACGTCGGTCACGCCGTCGCGCTTGGCCTTGTTGATGGCGGTGCGCACATCCTGCCATTTCTTGCCGGTCGTTTTCCAGTTACGCGGGTCGACCACCATTTCGCTGCCGACCTCGATGGAGTTCCAGCCGGCTTCCAGCAACGCGTCGCGCTGTTCCCGATGAATGCCGTAGAACACCGGCGACAGCGAACGTTCCGCACAGTGCTGGGCGAAACCGTTCAGATCGTCCATCCATTCCGCCGGATCGCCGAACGGTCCGGTGCAGGTCAGGGCGATGCCGTTGAGCACGCGATACGCCACGGCCGATCTGCCCGTGGGGGACAGCCAGTAGCTGTTGCCTTCCCACGTGGTCATGAAGCTCATCGATTCGCCGCCGGTTTCGACCAGGCGTTCGGCGCACGCCCGTGCCCGCTCGTTCGATTCGCTCACGTCGCCCATCCAGTGGATCACCACGGCCAGCACCACGATCCAGAACACCAGGCCGACACCTTGGTACACGATCGAGGCCATCGGGGTGCGCGGCACGAACGACAGTTTCATATGGCTCAGGAAGCCGATGGGCAGGAACCGCACCGGCAGTTCGGCCAGCAGCGACGAGGCGGTGGCACGTGGCGAGAAGGTGGCGGGTTGAACGATGCCGTATATCAGGTATATGGCGGCGCACGCCACCCAGGCCAGCACGATGGCGCCGATACCGCCGACCAGCCTGCGCCAGCCGATGCGGATCGGGAAGTGTTTCATCGCCGCCAGCAGGGCGATGGCGAACAGCAACGGGGGCAGGACGTTCGCCACACAGGCCACGATCGCGCCGTGCTGCAGCAGGGAGGCCATGCCGTCCGACGCGAAGCTCAGCGGCACGACCAGATAGTAGGCGACGGCGATAGCCACGGTGAACAGGTTGATGGCCACGGCGCAGATGGCCGCGAACCGCCGTCCGCGATACAGGCCCCATGCCAGCACCAGAGTCACGGCGGTGGGCAGCAGCGAGCGCAGCACCGCGCCGGGCATCGAGGCCCGCAGCAGATCGAACTGCAGGAAGCATCCGCCATGTGTGTCACCGGCCAGGCATTTGTCCAGCATGCCGTCGTCGACGGAGACCGGGCTCATGAGCAGGCCGATCGTGCTGAGCGGGCCCGCATGGTTATGGGAGGTGATGGCGATGACCGGCCCCAGGGCCAGCACCACGGCGATGGCCGCGAATATGCGCCGCGCCTCGAAGGAGGTGCTGCGTAGCCAGTGCCATTCGGTTTCGACGTGCGCGGGCGGCCCGGCCATCACACGGCCGGCGGCATGGCCGATCAGCGCGGCGGCGAGGATGCAGTAGCCGCTGGGGTTGCCGCTGTAGAGCAACGTGACCAGAATCGCCACATAGCCGACGAGTCGGATGCGCCTGCGCCATAGGTGGCTGCAGAATGCGCTGGCCGCCATGAGCGCGCCGACCGGCAACACCAGCGGGCTCAATGCGAACCGCATGCGGGAGACGAACAGGGAGTCCTGGAACATCCATCCGGCCGATGCGCACAGGGTCAGGCCCGCCAGCACGCCGCCGGCCACGCAGGCGAGCGCGGTGACGACGGTGCGTACACGGCCGAGCCATGGTTCGGCTATCGACAGCATGACGAGCCACAGGACGGCGTCGACAATGAGTTGGATGACGCCGCGCGCCAAGAACAGCGAGCAGATGAGTTTGCCGGCGTTGAATGCGGCCATGCTGGTGCTGAGCCGCAGCGGAAACGCGAATCCGGCCATCGCGGCCACCAGCCACGCCGCCAGATTCAGCGTCACCAGCGCCGCCGTGGCGGTGACGGCCAACCGGTGGTCGTCCGCCCACTGCCGTACGTCACCGGCCAGTTCACGCCAGCTTTCCGCCGCATGGCTGGACCTTGCCGTATGCGGTTTGGTGGCGCGGGAGGTCGTGGTGGGCTTCGCCCGCGAGGGTTCCACGTCCCGCAAGGGACGCCGCGTCTGCGGCATGGCCGCCGACCGCGCGTTCCCATGCTGTTGTTCTTCGCTCATTGCAACACCTCCACTTGTGGGTATTCCTCCAACGATTTCGTCATTTCGCCCAGCCCGGTTCGCGCGCCGAACCAGTCGAGACCGGGGTTCCAGACCGCCTGCACCGCATGCCAGTCATGGTCGGCGCCGGGCACGACCAGTTCGGTGGTCTCCATGCCGGCCGCGCGGGCGGCTGCGGCGATGGTGCGCATGTTGGCGACCGACTTCCGATCCCCTTTGCCGGCGCCGGCGAACAGCGCCTGGTCGGCCGTGCCAGTGGCGGCGATGGCGTTGACCGGCACCTGCCCGTCGTAGGCCTTGCGGTCACCGGCGAAATATTGCCGGACCATCGTCTCGACACTGCCATCGGTCGGCTCAAGCTCACCATCCACCGGCAGCATCGCGCCGTAGATGTCGGGGTGACGCGGCACCAGCTGCGTGGTGCAGGTACCGCCTTGCGAGAACCCGCCCATCGCCCACATACGGGCCGACTTGGCCGCCGGCAACATATTCTTGGCCCAGTTCACCACGTCTGTGGTGAGGTAGGTCTCGGCGTTGCCTCGGGTGGTGTCGGCGCACAGGCTGTTGTGCATGACCGAACCGTTCTGGTCGGGTGCGAGCACGATCGGCGCCAGCCCGTCGTGTTCGGCGGCGTAAGCGTTCATCGTGGCGGCGATGTTGCCGGCGTCGATGAGGCGACCGGGACTGCCCGGCTGACCGGCGAGCAGCTCCATCACCGGCAGGGCCGGCGGGCGGTCGGACAGCGCGGCGGGCGGCAGGTAGACCATCGCCTTGCGCGTCTTGAACTTGGATTCGGTGTTCGGGATGCTGACTGCGAACACCCTGCCCGAGTCGGGCATGGATGGCAGAGCGTCCTTGCGCGCCTTGTCGCGCCACTCGCCGACGCTCATCGAGGCTTTGCGCACGGTGACCGAACCGAGCGGGGGGTA
>JAIJEI010000151.1 GCA_022739095.1 Bifidobacterium sp. | reverse complement strand
CGGCGCATGGGATGACGGCCGATGGCATGATCTGTCGATTCGTTCCGCGCGTGGCGCCATCGACATGTACGTCGACGGCTGGCACGAACTGCATCAAGCGGGACAGGTGTTCTTCGGCGACTGGCCGCAACTGGATGAGGTGGTCATCGGACAGAACACGGAAGGTGTCAGGCTCATGGGCGAGGTGCGCAACGGCGGCGTCTTCACGACCCCGCTCACCGACGGCGCGATCCGCAGGCTTTCGGACGCACCGGCGCTCACGACGACCGCACTGTTCGACAAGGGTTACCACGAATCCGTGAGTTATCGCATCCCCTCGATCATCCGCACCCCTCATGGCGTGGTCGTCGCCGGTGCCGACCAGCGCACCGCGATTGCGAATGACGCACCGAACCACATCAACTTCGTCATGCGCAGGTCGCTTGACGGCGGCCGCACCTGGCTCGACATGCAGACCGTGATCGCCAATCCGGGCGAAGGCGTCGACGGCGCGTGCACGATCGACTCATGTCTTGTATGCGACGAACGCAATGGCCGTCTCACCGTCCTCATCGACCGCTTCGCCGGAGGCATCGGGTTGCCGAACAACACGCCCGGCACCGGGGTCGACCGGCACGGACGACCGTGCCTGTACGATCGCGCAGGCGCACGCTATGTACTCGCCGATGACGGCACGGTGCTTGACGGCGGCGGCGTGCGCACCGGCTACCGGGTCGACGCGCACGGCAACGTGACGTACGAGGGACGGGCCTCGGGCAACATCTATCTCAAGGAGGGCGCGGACCCCGACGACTCACTGCTCATCGAGCGCACGAGCTTCGTCATCGAACTGCATTCCGACGATGACGGCGAGACGTGGAGCACACCCCGCAACATCAACCACATGATCAAGGAGGATTGGATGCACTTCCTGGGCGTCTCTCCCGGCAACGGCATCCAGCTCCAGGCCTCCGAACATCGTGGGCGTCTGCTCGTCCCGTTCTACTGCACCGGCGCCTCACTCAAGCATTACTCGGGCGGAGCGCTCATCAGCGACGATGGCGGCGACACATGGCGACGTGGTTCGATGATCAACGACGGCCGCATCGTCAACGGCACCGCCGTCGATCCGAAGAACATCCGGGACGATGACGCGACCACGCATGAATCCGTGTTCGTCGAGCGCGCGGACGGCACCGTCGTGTGCTTCTTCCGCAACCAGAACCATGCCGGGCGCATCGGCGTCGCGCTCAGCCACGACGGCGGCGAGACGTGGGATGACCTGTACTTCGACAAAGACGTCCCCGACATCTTCTGCCAACCGAACGCCGTGGCCTACGCGCCGCGATCGGACACGATGGTGTTCGCGAACGCAAGCCAGATGCTGCCGTATCGCGGCAACGGGGTGCTGCGGCTGAGTCTGGACGGCGCACGCACATGGGCGGCGCATCGCTGCATCAACCCCTATCATTACGGCTATCAGTGCATGACGATGCTGCCGGACGGCGAACTCGGATTACTCTGGGAGCGCGAGACCGCGGGATTGTACTTCACCACGTTGCCGTTGAGCGTATTCGGCGCGGCCGAAACGCACTGAGGGCGTGTTCGGGAACACGTGTACGACGCATGTTCCCGAACACGCCCCCACCGGCCGCTAATGGTCGAGCCGGGCGGCGAACCAGCGCGTGATCGACGTCGGATGGGTGATCGCCGTGCCGACGACGGCCGCCCACGCGCCGCGGCTCATCACGTCATGCAGCTGTTCGGGCGTATGGATGCGACCCTCGCACAGCACAGGCGTATCGGGGAACGACGACACCATGTATTCGAGCAACTCGAGATCGGGGCCGTCGGTCTTCTCCCGTTCGCCCATGTACCCGGAAAGCGTCGTCGAGATGATGTCGCTGACCGCGTCGACGGCGCGGCGCGCATCGTCGAAGCTGCCGCAATCGGCCATGACCGTGACGCCCTCATCATGCAACGCCTGCACGGTCTGCGCATAGGTTCGCCCATCCGGGCGCGGCCGTCCCGTCGCGTCCAAGGCCACGATGTCCGCGCCCGCCGCCGCGCAACAGCGCGCATGACGCAGCGTCGGCGTGATGTACACGCCTTGCGAACCGTCCTTCCATATGCCGATGACCGGCACGTCCACCTGGCCTTTTATCGCCGCTATGTCGGCGAGTCCCTGACAGCGGATGCCGACCGCGCCGCCCTCGACGGCCGCCATCGCCATCTGCGCCATCGTCTCCGGGTGGCGCAGCGGTTCGCCGGGGTACGCCTGGCAGCTGACGATGAGTCCGCCTTTCACACGTTCGATAACCGGATTCCTGCTCATCATTATGTGTCCTTTCCTTGCATGGGGTATGTCGCTCGCCGCGCCGGGACGCGGCGGCCCGATCAACCGATGGCGCGACGCACCGCGATGTACGCGCCGATGAGCGGCGCGTCGCCGCCGAGCTCGCCCTCACGCATCCGCACATCGCGCAGCAACGGCAATGCGGAACGGGCGAACCCATCGCGCAACGCATCCCACCACACCGGACCCGCATTCACGACCGACCCGGAGACGACGATGCCGTCGGGATCCACCAGATTCGCCATGCCTCCGATGCACGCGCCAAGCGCCCGGGCGCTGTCCTCGATGACCGAGGAGGCGAGCGCGTCGCCGTCCGCCGCGAGCGCGGCGACGTCGCCGCCGTTGCGCACCGGCTCGCCACCGGCGCGCATGTTATACAACGTCGCCAATCCGGTGCCGCTCGCGACCGGTTCGACATGCCCCTCGACGCTTCCGCACGAGCACGGGACCCCGGCACCGAGAGTGCTCACGACATGTCCGGCATGTCCCGCCATGCCATGCGCGCCGAGGAACGGCGCGCCGCCGACGATGATTGCGCCGCCGATGCCGGTTCCCACGCCGACCGACAAGAGGACACGGGCGCCACGCCCCGCGCCGTAATGCGCTTCGCCGAGCCCATGCGCGACGACGTCGCCGACCATATGCACCGGCAGATCGGTGATCGCGCCGAACGCGTCGTAGATCCGCTGGCCTTGCCATCCGGGGAGCAGATCCGTCGCGGCGATGATCTCGCCGGTCTCGCCGTCGGGCACGCCGGCGGCCGCGATGCCGATGCCGCACGGCTCTATGCCTTGGGCGCGCGCGGTCGAGCTGACGGCGCGCGGACGCGATGATGCGCTCGCGCACGGCGTCGCCTCCCTGCGAGGCGTGTGTCGGCTCCTCATCGCGCAGCAACACGATGGGAGCGGCATCGCCGGCGGACAGCCGGACGAACCCGCTGGCGATCTTCGTGCCTCCGATGTCGAATGCGAGGAAATCGCTCATTGTTCCACCGCCTCATGGATGTGCGACAGGTACCGCACGCGCTCGTCGAGCGTCGCGTTCCGCGGCACGCACACCTTCGCGCCGACATAGGCGAGCGGCCGTTCCTGCGCGTCGGCGGCGCGCACGCATTCGGCGATCGCATCCGCATCCATCAGCGATGTCGGCTCGTCCGGGTTCATCGGCAGATGCCCGTCGATCCACGGGTATCCATAGATCGTCTCCTTCGGCCCCGCTCCCGAGAACATCAGTCCGGTAAGCACGCCGGCGTCGGCGCACCGGCGCACGTGTTCCGGCGCGGTCCGCGCGCTTCGGCCTTCGACCGCGGACCGTCCCCAGTTGATGGTCAGTCCGATTCCCAGCTCCTTGCACAACGCAATCTCGTCGTCGAGGGGGAGGAAGCCCTTCTCCGGCTCCTGCCCGTCTATGTAGCGGTCGCAATGTTCGATGACGAGTCGCGCGCCGCTCCAATCCCATGATGCGAGCAATCGTAACGATTCCTCCATACGCTCGGCATTGGCGACCCGTCTTGGTGCGCTGTGCAGTTCGATGTAGGCGATGTCCTGCGCGCCGCGGACGTGCGCGACGTCGGCGACGGCGTGTCGCAGGTCCTCGAAGAATCCGATCGCATCGCGGCGCCCGGCCTCCTGCGGGCTGGCGAGTCCGAACCACGGATCCTCGTTCACGCGCCGCATCGTGCCGGGGATGGCCGTGACCGAGTTCGCATGCCAGTGGGCGGGCAGATGTTCGGCGAGCCAATGGCGGTCATCCTCATCCGCAAGGTCGCCGGGGAACGGCAGTTCCGTCCCGCGGACCCATGACTGCTCGCCCAGCAGCATGTAGTACAGTTCCTGCGACGGACGCCCCTGCGGAAGCGACGCATACGCGCCGACGATGAATTCCGGGTTCATATTTCCTCCTCGAAATATGAAATGATTGAGACATTGACATTCCAATCATACATCAGACATCTGACGTATATCAGTGCACCGCGCCTCGTGTCGGGTTGCGCATATGGATCGTGGACCGATCCCACGCAGCGACCACGCGTCAGCGCACGGGAAGGTGTTCGCGCAGTATCGATTCGATCGGCCGGTAGTGCTCGCGCACGGCCTCACGGTACATCTGGGTGTCGCCGGCGATCGCCGCATCCAGCATGCGACGGTGCGCCTCGGCCGTGTCAAGCATCTTCTCCGAAGGCGCCAAGCCGATCTGCGGGAGCACGGCCATGTGCACGAGCCACAGGGAATGCACCATCTGCTTGGCGATGGTGTTGCCGAGCGGATCCAGCAGTCCCATATGGAAGTCGATGTCGGCATACAGGAAATCCTCGCCCCGGTCGGCGGACGAGACCATGGCGTCGACGAGCGCATCGAGCTCGGGCTGTTCCGTCCCCTTGACCTTCGCGCACACCTCATCCGCGCATCCGAGGTCGAGGAACCTCCTCAGCTCCACGACATCCTTCAGATCGTCGAAGTTCTTGCCCACCGACACCATCGAGCGAAACGCCAGCGTCTCCACCATGGGGTCGAGGGACAACGAACCGACGAACGTCCCCCTGCCGTGTTCGACATTGACGATGTTGAGCCCTTCGAGCTTGCGCACCGCTTCGCGCACGGACGAACGCGACGCGCCCACGGCCTCGCACAGTTCGACCTCCGTCGGCAGCAGATCGCCCGGCTGAAGCCGCTCCCGCAGAATATACGATTTGATCGCGTCCATCGTCACATCGCAACGGCTGCGCATCGGCGTCCGCTGCTGCAACGCACCGGGCTGCAGCCGCATGATCGTGTTCTCCTGACTGCTCATTGCGGTTCCTCCAAAAACCATCGCACCGCG
>JAIJEI010000150.1 GCA_022739095.1 Bifidobacterium sp. | reverse complement strand
GCGTACCGCAAGGGCGGCATGGCCGCGTTGCAGCCCAAAAACAGGAACTCCGCGCAGGGCAATAAGCCCGCTGACTCCCGTCGCCGGCCGTCCGCAGCCCCGTACGAAAAATAGCGGGACCAAATAATTCCTGCATAACGTGCGCCGTGTTCCACCTATGATGGATATATGAAATATTTCGAATAGAAATTTCCGGCATCGACGGCAGCGCAGTGAAATTCGTCGGATATTGCCTTGATAACAGTGAAGAAATCGTTCCCGATCGTGTGCGTCCGTCCGTTCTCGTGATTCCGGGCGGCGGTTACGAAATGACGTCGGATCGCGAGGCCGAGCCGATTGCAATGCAGTTTCTGGCGGCAGGTTTTAACGCTTTTGTGCTGCGATATTCGGTGAAGCCTTCCGTTTTTCCAGTTGCGCTTTTGGAAGCCGCTGATGCGATGAAGATGATTCGCGAGCATGCAGCCGAATGGCATGTTGATCCGGAAGCGATTGCCGTGATCGGTTTTTCCGCAGGTGGTCATCTGGCTGCGAATCTCGCCACGTCCGCCAGCGACGACGTGCTCGCCGCCCATGGTTACGATCCGGATGCGGTGCGCCCGAATGGTTTAATGCTCGCCTATCCGGTGATCACGTCCGGCCCGCTCGCGCATCGCGGTAGCTTCGACTCGCTGCTTGGCGAGCGCCGAAACGATACGGAAACGCTCGAATCCGTATCGATCGAACACCATATCGACACTAAAACACCGCCGGTGTTCGTATGGCACACCGTTCCCGACGAAGTCGTGCCATATGAGAACACACTGATGCTGATCGACGCCTGCAAGAAGGCTGGCGTCAGTGTGGAGGCGCACCTGTTCCCGCAGGGCGGTCACGGACTGTCGTTGGGCATTGCGGAAACCGCATGGCAGGGCATCGACGGCATCGAACCGAGCATGCAGATCTGGACGCAACTGGCTGTCGCGTGGATGCGCAGAACGTTCGCACGATAATCAGCGCCGCAGACGCCGTGATATCTGACCCCGTCTGTACAAGTCGCATTTCCCGTCTGCACCAACCCGCACCCTGCGTCTGCACAACCCACAAAATCGGGTTAAAACCCGGGTTGTGCAGACACAGAACGCAAGTCGTGCAGACAGCACAACACCCCCGGACCGACCGGATAGACCGGAAATCACAGGTTCGGGGGTGAAAATCAGCGGGGCTGGCGGAAATGACGATCTCCAATCGGATCGAACGGCGTGTGCGGCTCGAGCTGATACCAGTACGCGACGGAAGCGACGTCGTCCTGACGTTCGAAATTGCCACCCTCTTCAGTGCCGATCTGCTGCCATTCCACGCGCAAATCATGCTCGAAATAAATCGGATCGGGAATGTGCCAGCGATATAGTCCGCGGGTCACAGGGGTATTCACATCCCAATACGCGCTCTCGCGATGCGAGGCGAGACGCTGCGAGTAGAACGGGAATCCGACGTACGGCGCACAGAATGTCTGCTCATGCATGCGCCCACGCTCGTCAAAATCAGCGAAACTCCACGCGCCACCGAAATAATCCTCGGCACCGGTGCTACACCATGTAGGGTACTGATCGTCTCCATCGATGTACATCTTGACTTCGCCCTCGCCCCACCATCGGCTTTCTAACGCGGTGAGCGCCAGATACGTGCCGATATACGCGCCACGACCGTGCACGCCGTCAAGCACCACATAATCGCGGGCCGGTTCGGTGACGCGCTCGCGACGCCACTGCGCATGAAAGCGCATGGTGCCGGCCGGAAGCGAGTCATATTCGGTGTAGTCGATCTGGTAGAAGAACGCGGGAACGTCTTCATTATGATCGTTGCGGAGCACAATGCGCGCATGTTCGAACGGCATGGAGAAATAGCAGTTGAAGCCGCGATTGGGTACGACCACCACCGGCACCGAATTGACTCGGCAGGCCTGCGCGTGGCCGCAGCAGAAGAAGTCGCCGATCGGGCATTGCGCGGACGGGGTTTTCTCGCCATCCCAATAGAATTCCAAGATCAGGTTACGAAGCACGTTCGGACCGGTAGGCGACGTGCGGTCAGTGACGGTCATCCAAATATGGCGGATCACGCCCGGACCGTCCACATCCATCAAAGTGACGTTCTCCCCCGCTTTCACGGTTTGGATGCAGGGGCTGCCTTTGCGCGACGGGCCAAGTGCACTGGCCGCACTGGCCGCAGTGCCCTTGCCGCCCGTGGGATTCTCGGCGTTCACACAACGCGTGCGCCCTGGTACCGCAACCGCAAGCGAGTCCATCGGACTGCGCGCGGCGAACGCACCCGACGAATCGACCTGCATATCATGATACGAACTTTGCTGCATAGCTCTCCAATCGTTATGTTGAGTCATCGGCGCCCCTTTTCTGCTACTTTACGGCACCGGCGGTGATGCCTTGCGACAACTTGCGCTGGAAAATAATGAAGAAGATAATGGTCGGCACAATGCTGAGCAGCGAAGCCGAAGCAAGCGTGGTCGCATCCATCGTGCGCTGCCCCTGCAAGGTGGCGAGCGCCAGCGGAATGGTCTGCACGTCATCGCTCATCAGGAACGCCATCGGAATCATGTATTCGTTCCATGTCCACACGAAAAAGAACACGAACAGCACACTGATGGTCGACCAGGAAATCGGCAGCACCACCTTGCGCAGAATCTGCCAGCGCGAGGCGCCGTCGATGGCCGCCGCTTCGAGAATGGCCTGCGGAAACGTACCGTATACGGACGACAGCAGATATGTGCCGTATGCGCTTTGGATGATGGTGAAGATGATGATGATCGCCAGTTTGGTGTTGTACAGTCCGACCTGCTTGAACATGGTGTACAGCGGGTAGAGCAGCGCTTCCTGCGGCATCATATTGGCGAGCATGATGGCGAGCACAATCCATGTGTTGCCTTTGACCCTGCCGATGCCGAGCGCGAAAGAGTTCAGCACGGAAAGCACGACGGCGGCCACTGCCACTACCAGTGAAATAACCAGGCTGTTCCAGAATTTCAGCGGGAATTTGGTGGTGGTCCAGAAGGAGATAATGCCATCCATGGTGAAGTGTTTCGGCAGAGAAAGCGGACCGGTGGCATTGTAATCGACAGGCGTTTTGAATGCGTTGATGGTGAGTACGAGCAGCGGGAAAAGCACGAGCAGTGCGGCTGCGATGAGCACAATGAGGGTGATCCAATCGCCGGTCGAGCGCACATGTTGGGTTTTCTTGGATGCTTTCCGCGCTGCCGATGCGGTCATGGTTTGCGTCATGGTTGTTTTCCTCGGCTTTCGAAGTCTTGCGAGTCTTACATTTGGCGGGTCTGTTACGGTTTGGACCGTTCAGACCAGTTCCTTTTCGACGTGCTTCTGCACCATGGTGAACACGATGGAGAACACGATGATGACCACGGTGAGCGCTGTGGAGATGGCCGCGCCGTAGCCGACTTGTTGCACTTGGAAGAATTGATTGTAGGAATAGTACGATGGCACGGTAGTTGCCGTTCCCGGCCCGCCTTTGGTGAGCAGATAGACCGGTGCGAAGGTTTTCAGCGCACCGATGGTGGCAGTAAGGATGACCACCAGCAGTTCGGGAATAATGGATGGCAGCGTGACCACACGGAATTTCTGCCACCAGTTGGCTCCGTCAAGACCAGCCGCCTCGTAAAGTTCAGGATCCACGCGCTGCAGACCGGACATGAAAATCACTATCGGATAGCCCAGCTGAATCCACACCAGGATGAACATCAGTACCGGAAGCGCGCTATCAGGACTACCGAGCCAATTATGCTGCAGTGATCCCAGGCCGAGCTTAACGAGCAGCGCGTTCACCGCACCATCTTCCGGGCGGAAAATCCAGCCCATGATGATGGCCGCGACCGCAACTGGCAGCAGCTGCGGCAGGTAGAACATGGCCCGCAGAAAAGAAGCCGTCTTTCCACCGAATTTCTTCTGAATAACGTCAGTCAACAGTGACGAAATAAAAAGTCCGAGAATCGTAGGAATAACTACGATAGCCACAATAATCCAGAATGAATTAGCGAATGAAATCCAGAACGTGGAATCAGCGAACAGACGTTTCCAATTCTGCAATCCGACGAATTTAGCAGGACCAACTCCGCGCCAGCGAGTGAAACTCAAATAAATGTTCCATGCGAATGGAATAACGACGATAACGAGCAGACCTACCAGTCCGGGAACAAGATATGGTACGAATTTTGCGGAACGGTTTCCGGGAAGCCTTGACATTGAGACTCCCCCGTTTTTGGTCTTCTTTGACATTTTGGCTTTTCCTTTGGTTGCGCTGCGTTGCCTGTGAATATTGACGATTGCGATATTGGTTCGCAAGTTGTAATTTGCGATACCGCACGGGATTATTCATGATTGATACTGAGCAAAACCGGAATAATCCCGTGCGATGTCGGATATGAGATCAGATATACGATCAGTTGGTCTTGACGCCCATGTCTTCCACACCGACGTCGTACTTCTCGTGGATACCCTTGAGCACGTCGGCCGGCTTCTTGGTGCCGTTCACCAGTTCCTGGAATTCCGCCGGAACAGCATCGGTAAGGTTGGAAGCGGCGTAATCCGGGTAGTAGCTGAGCTTGCCATCATTGGCGTAGGAGGCGTATTCCTCGATCATGGCCTTGCTCTTCTCGTCGTTGATCTTGCTGGCGTCGCCCGCCACCGGAATTCCGCCGGCGTTGCCGAGGTAGTTCTGCACATCGTCGGAAAGCACGTAGTCAATGAACTTCGCAGCGAGATCCTTGTGGTGCGAGCGTTCCGGAATCACCAGCAGATTGCCTGCGCAGCCAATCGCGAAATTCGATTCCGGCATCACCGCGGCGTCCCAATCGAAAGTGGTGATCTGCTTGACGAAACGTCCCTGATTCCAGGTGCCGGTCTGATAGATCGGATACTCCCCCTTGATGAATGCCTGCGTGGTGTCTTCGGCCTTCATACCGGTGGCGTTGCGGGAGATGAAGCCCTTGTCGAGCCAGTCGTTGATGGTGCTCACGGAATTGGTGAGAATGTTGGAATTCCAGTCGACATCGCCCTTGTAGAGCTGCCAGTTGTCGATGAATTTGGCGTCGGCCTCCTTGGAAACCAGCTGCCACCACAGCCACATCACGCCGTATTCCTGCGCGTCGGCGGCGATCGGCGTCACTCCGGCATCCACGAATTTCTGGCAGACGTCCACGA
>JAIJEI010000149.1 GCA_022739095.1 Bifidobacterium sp. | reverse complement strand
GATTTTCGAGAGGTTCCTGAACCCTGAGCGAGTGAGCCTTCCTGATATCGATGTCGACTTCGACCCTGAAGGTCGTGCGCGAGTCATCGAATACTGCGGTGAGAAATATGGAACCGATAAAGTCGCCCAGTGCGTCATCTATGGCACCATCAAAACCAAGCAGGCCCTGAAAGACTCCGCCCGCATCATGGGCTACGAGTTCTCGGTCGGTGAAAAAGTCACCAAGGCGCTACCTCCCGCGGCCACCGGCGGCAAGGACATCAGCCTGCATGACATCTTCGACTCGACCGCCAAACGCTACGCCGAGGCCAGGGAATTCCGAGAACTCTATGATTCCGACCCGGACGCCAAGCGCATCACCGAAGAAGCCAAGGGTATCGAAGGCCTGATCCGACAGACCGGTGTACATGCCTGCGCCACCATCATGGGTAGCGCGCCCATCACCGACACCTCGCCATTGCTGGAACGCACCGATGGCACCATCACCACCACCTTCGAATACCACACGTGCGAAACGTTGGGGCTGGTCAAGATGGACTTCCTTGGCCTGTCCAACTTGACGATCATCCACGACACCCTGAAGAACATCGAGGCCAACGGCAAACCCGCCATCGACTACACCAAGATTCCGCTCGATGACGCCGAAACCTACAAACTCATGTCCCGAGGAGACACGCTCGGCGTGTTCCAGCTCGATTCCGACGGCATGCGTTCACTGCTGAAAACCCTGAAGCCCGATAACTTCAACGATATTTCCGCACTTATCGCCCTGTACCGACCGGGCCCGATGAGTATGGATTCGCACACCAACTACGCCAAGCGCAAGAACGGCCTGCAGAAGATCACGCCAATCCACCCTGAGCTTGGGGAAACTCTGAAACAGGTGCTTGACGAGACCTATGGTCTGATCATCTACCAGGAGCAGGTGCAGTCCGCCGCCCGAATCCTCGCCGGCTATTCGCTGGGCAAGGCAGACGTGCTGCGTCGAGCCATGGGTAAGAAGAAGCCCGAAGTGCTGGCCAAGGAGAAGGTGCCGTTCTTCGCCGGTATGAAGAAGCATGGATACTCCGAAGAGGCCTCCCAGGCCGTGTGGGATATTCTGGTGCCGTTCTCCGGCTACGCTTTCAACAAAGCGCACTCCGCCGCATACGGTCTGATCTCCTACTGGACCGCATATCTGAAGATGCACTACCCGGTCGAATTCATGGCCGCCCTGTTGCAAGGTGCCGCCACCAACAAAGACAAGACCGCACTGTACTTGGGCGAGGCCCGTCGCATGGGCATCCAGGTGCTCTCGCCGGACGTCAACGAATCGGTGTACGAGTACTCGGCAGTCGGCGACGTCGTCCGATTCGGTCTTGGTGCCATCCGTAACGTGGGTGACAAGGCCGTGGCCGATATCATCGCCGAACGCGAAGGCCCGCGCGGCAAGTTCGTGAACTTCATGGACTTCATCCGCCGCGTGCCCCTGACCGCGCTGAACCGGCGATTGGTCGAATCGTTGATCAAGGCCGGTGCCTTCGACTCGATTGACCCGAACCGTCGCGCGCTGTTCACCGTGCACGAGGCCGCCATCGACTCGGTGGTGAGTCTGAAGCGCAAACAGGCGGAGGGCCAGTTCGATTTGTTCTCCGATGCCGAGGATGGGGGAGCGGAGGCCATGGGCGACGCTTCCGTGACCGTACCCGATCTTGAGGAATGGGACAAGAAGACCAAGCTTAACTTCGAACGCGAGATGTTGGGCCTGTATGTGTCTGACCATCCGCTCTCCGGTATGCAGTCGATTCTCGCGTCCTTGCGTGAAATGTCCATCGCGCATCTGGTTGATCGAGCCAAAACGATGGGTGAAGGCCAGCAGGTCACGTTGGCTGGTTTGGTCACCAATGTGGACCGGCGCGTATCCAAGAAGGGCAACCCCTGGGCCATCGTGACCATCGAAGACATGGGAAGCTCCATCCAATGCATGTTCTTCGGCAAGGTCTATGAAGCGGCCGCCGCCGAACTTGCCGTGGACGCCATCGTACAGATTCGCGGCCAAGTGGAGTTGCGCGACGAAACCGTTTCTCTGAGAGCCACGGAAATGCAGATTCCGACCTTGGAAGCCGAGGATGAACGGCCGTTGGTCATCACGCTGCCGCCGGTGGCGCTGGAACGCCAACGTATGATGCAACTCGGCCAGGTGCTTGCTAATCATCCTGGTTACTGCGAAGTACATCTTGCGGTGCTGGATGAGAAGGGTAACGCTCAGGTGCTCACGTTTGGCGATCGTTTCCGCGTCAAGCGAGATACTTCGTTGTTTGCTGAGATCAAGATTCTGTTTGGCCCCAGCTGCTTGCCTGCCGCCTGATTGGCGGGTTTCGCCCCTGGCCTCTCCCTCACCTGGCTTTGCTGGGGGCTCCTTTATCAGAGGAAGATGAAGATAAGGTATGTGTCACCATACGATGTGCGCGACTACTGTGGAACGTATGGGCATGGAGATGGCGGATACTGATAACAACGATGACGAGCAACAATGGATTGCCGCGACGCTGGAGCGGCTGTCTCATTCGCAGTTCCGCGCCAAATTCGCTTTGACCGACAAAGACCGAGGCTATGCCCGCACCAAAGGCAAGGTGACCATCGATCGTCATGCGCGAGAAATGTTGCGAGACCGCATAGGCGCAGCCGAACCGAAGAACGACGGCAGGCAGACGCCATGGCACGGCCATCCGGTATTCACCGCTCAGCATGCCACCGCCACATGCTGCCGCGGATGCATCGAAAAATGGCATCATCTGCCCAAAGGCCGTGAACTCACCGAAGCGGAGGTAAACCGACTTGCCGATTTGGTTATGGCGTGGATTGAGCGGGACCTTATCAATCATCCGGTTCGGTGAAGCACCGCCACGTTTGTGCAATCGCAGTCGTGGGCCAACCAGCATTCGCGCGGCAATATCTGAGCCAACAGCCAACACAGGTCTCGAAAACCGTAGGCGCAAGGTATTGGCGAATACGGCAGAACGCCGAACGTTGCCTATGGCGCGTTCGGCAATAATGTGACATGATATCTATTCAAGAAGAGTTGACGAAGTGTCAACTCTACCCCAAGGAGGCGGAATATGTACTACAGCAGCGGCAATTATGAGGCTTTCGCACGCCCGAAGAAGCCGGCCGACGTGGACAACAAGCATGCATACATCATCGGTACCGGACTGGGGGCATTGTCTGCAGCCTGTTATCTGGTACGTGATGGTCAGATGCCTGGCGAGAACATCCACATCCTTGAGAAGGACCCGGTACCCGGCGGCGCCTGTGACGGTCTTGATATTCCCGGCCTCGGCTATGTGATGCGTGGCGGCCGCGAAATGGACAATCATTTCGAGGTCATGTGGGATCTGTTCCGCTCGATCCCCTCCATCGAAACCGAGGGCGTCAGCGTACTCGACGAGTACTACTGGCTCAACAAGGAGGACCCGAACTACTCGCTGTGCCGCGCCACCAAGGACCTCGGCAAGGATGCGGGGCTCAAGGGCAAGTTCGGCCTGTCCGACAAGGCTTCGATGGAAATCATGAAGCTGTTCTTCACCCCGGACGAAGACCTATACGACAAGCCGATCACCGATTTCTTCGACGACGAGGTGCTGAACTCCAACTTCTGGCTGTACTGGCGCACCATGTTCGCCTTCGAGAACTGGCACTCCGCGCTGGAAATGAAGCTGTACATCAAACGCTACATCCACCATATCGGCGGACTGCCGGACTTTTCCGCGTTGCGTTTCACCCGCTACAACCAGTACGAGTCGATGATTCTGCCGATGGTCAAGTATCTGGAATCGCACGGCGTTGAATTCCGCTACAACACCAAGGTCGAGAACGTGGAATTCGCGATCGGCGGGGGAGACGGCCCCAAGCACGAGCACACCGGCGTAGGTCAAGACACCATCCAGAAGATTCAGGCCACCTCCGGTTTCTTCAAGCGCAACCCTGCCAGCACGCCCACCAAGAAGCTTGCCGTACGCATCGACGTGGACCACGAGGGTGATAAATCCTCCATCGACCTGACCGAGAACGATCTGGTGTTCATCACCAACGGCGGTTGCGTGGAGAACTCCACCATGGGTTCCCAGAACTCGCCCGCCGCATGGAACCCGGACCTGAAGCCCGGCGGTGGCTGGGATATGTGGAAGCGCATCGCCGACCAGGACCCAAGCTTCGGCCATCCGGAGAAGTTCTGCTCCGACCCGAACGCCACCAAGTGGATGAGCGCCACCGTCACCACCCTGGACGGCGAGATTCCGCCGTACATCCAGAAGATCTGCAAGCGCGACCCGTTCTCCGGCAAGGTCGTCACCGGCGGCATCGTCACCGTGCAGGACTCCAACTGGCTCATGAGTTGGACCCTGAACCGCCAGCAGCAGTTCCGCGACCAGCCCAAGGACCAGCTGTGCGTATGGGTCTACGGCCTGTTCCCGGACAAGCCCGGCAATTATGTGAAGAAGCCGATGACCGAATGCACCGGCGAGGAGATCTGCGAGGAATGGCTCTACCACATGGGTGTGCCGACCGACAAGATCGAGGCGCTCGCCAAGCATCACGCCAACACCGTGCCGGTCATGATGCCGTACATCACCGCGTTCTTCATGCCGCGCGCGGCCGGCGACCGCCCGGACGTGGTACCCGATGGTGCCGTGAACTTCGCATTCCTTGGCCAGTTCGCCGAGACCCCGCGCGACACGATCTTCACCACCGAATACTCGATGCGCACCGGTATGGAAGCTGTCTACACGTTGCTCGGCGTGGACCGCGGCGTGCCTGAAGTGTGGGGTAGCGTCTATGACGTGCGCAACCTACTCAACGCCACCGTCAAATTGCGTGACGGTGCACCGGTCACCGATATGAAGCTCAACTTCATTGAAAAGGCCGTGGTCAAGAAGGTGCTCAAGAAACTCAACGGCACCGATATTGCCACCCTGCTACGCGAATACCACGTAATCTGACATCCATCTGGCTCCCCTCAAGGTGAGGGGAGCTGGCACGCGAAGCGTGACTGAGTTGAACGTGGAATGAATTGTTGCGACACGCCGGTGAACATCTGATTTCGTTACGTGAGCCCATAAAAAGCCGGCGTATCCTGATGCTAACGGCGTGATTCAAGCTGATTTCAACACGCCGAGGGAACCGCGCTGTTATGCCGATTCCTTGGGTTCTTGCGCGCTTTGATTTGCGTTGTTGCGTGGTTGCGTGTAGGTTATTCACCTGTTGC
>JAIJEI010000007.1 GCA_022739095.1 Bifidobacterium sp. | reverse complement strand
AGGCGGGGCTTCATTGTGGTGGCTCCGAACGGCGTCGATCCGTTGACCTAGCGATTTTCAGTCGCTCGCTCTACCAACTGAGCTACAGAGCCATGAACAGTCAAAAACCCGGATAATCCGGGCTTTATAACCATTCCAGCGACCCCGGCCGGACTTGAACCGGTGACCTCCGCCGTGACAGGGCGGCGCTCTAACCAACTGAGCTACGGGGCCATTGTTCTCACTCGCGTGAGGCAACAGATGTATATCTTACTGAAATTCGCCGGTCGTGCAAACTTCGGCGTGTTCCGCATAATTTCAAGGTTTTTGCTATCACCAGCACGCAAACACGCCTGCCGCATACATCCACAAAACGACGAAGGGCGCGACCGGAACCCCGGCCACGCCCCTATGGACGGAAACGCTTCACGGCATCCACCGCAAAGCGACCGTCAATCTCAGTCGGCCTGCTTCCAGGTGTCGACGTCGATGTGGTGTTCGGGGTTGGCCTGCCAGGCATCCCACGCGGACTTGACGATGTCTTCCACGTCGTACTTGGCATGCCAGCCCATCTCCTCGTTGATGCGCTTCGGAGAGCCGATCAGGTGCGGCGGGTCGCCGGCACGACGGGCCATGACGGCCTCGGTGAACGGCAGACCGGTGACCTTCTTGACTTCGTCGACGATCTGGCGCACGGAGGTGCCTTCGCCGGTGCCGACGTTGAAGGCGTCGTACTTGCGCTCGTCACGGTCGAGGTACTTAAGGGCGGCGATATGGGCGTCGGCCAGGTCGGAGACATGGATGTAGTCGCGCACGCAGGTGCCGTCCGGAGTCGGGTAGTCATCGCCGAAGATGGCGGGGGCCTTGCCCTGCTTGAGGCGATTGAACAGCATCGGGATGAGGTTCAGGATGGCCGGGTCCTCAAGCTCCACCGGACCGCAGCCGGCCACGTTGAAGTAGCGCAGCGCGCAGAAGCGGATGCCGAACGGCTGCTCGCAGGCGCGGGCCATCCACTCGCCGAACAGCTTGGTCTGGCCGTAGGGGTTGATCGGCAGCATCGGGACGACGTCCTCAGGCACCACATCGACCGGCGGCACACCGTAGGTGGCGGCGGAGGAGGAGAAGACGAGCTTCTTGGCGTTCTTGGACTGGGTCATGCCGGTGAGCACGTTGAGCATGCCGTTGATGTTCTGCTGGTAGTACCACAGCGGCTTCTCCACGGATTCGCCGACCTGCTTGCGAGCGGCGAAGTGGATCACGGAGTCGACGCCTTCGGCATCGAGGATTTCGGCCAGACGATCGCCGGCGCCCGGGGCGGCGATATCCATGCCGTACAGGCGGGAGCCTTCGATGCGGGTGGGCTTGCCGTAGCTCAGATCGTCGACGACGACGACCTTTTCGCCGGCCTGATGAAGTGCGTGAACGACGTGCGCGCCGATGTAGCCGCAGCCGCCGGTGACGAGAACTGTCATAGTTGACCTTTCCTTGTGCGGGTTGCAAGTGTCGGCCGTGGGGAGTTCAGCGGCTGTTCACTTTTGGTCCGCTTTGTTACCTTTTGAAACAATTTGAGTATACCACACAAACATAATCGCACAAAACGGTGGTGTCGCCCGGCAATATCTGCATTCATTAGGTCGATTTGTCGTTCATTAGGTCGGGCGGCCCGGAGCCGGCCCGCACGGACACCGGGTAAATGGCTTGATATGGTGGTTGGTATCGCACACCACCTACCTAATGAACGCCAAATCGACCTAATGAATGAACAGCGGTGCGGCGCACAAGGGAAATCCGAGGAATATATGACCGATCCCGAATCCACAGCAATCGATTCCGTCGCCGCGATGGCCACAGACCACACCGAGGCACCGGCGCACCCACTGCACAAGGTGCTCTCCTTCGTACGCCGCTCCGGACGTTTGGACGATCGCCTGCAGCGCGCATGGTACAACTATGCCGGCACATATCTGTTGGACATTGCGGCCGGCAATCTGCTGGACGTGCGCGAAGGCGTCACGCTCGACCGCGCGCTCGTGGAGTCCGCATGGGGCAATGACAATCCACTCATTGTGGAAATCGGCACTGGGCAGGGTGAGAACGTGGTGGCCGCAGCCGTGGCCCATCCGGAGACGAACTTTCTGGCCTTGGAGGTCTATGACCCCGGTGTGGCACACACGCTGTTGCTCGCCGGCAAGCAGGGGCTGACCAACATTCGCGTGGCCCAGGTCAATGCGCCCGAGCTGTTCAAGGTCACCGCGCCCGGCACCGCAGCCGAAGTATGGACCTTCTTCCCCGACCCCTGGCCCAAGAAGAAGCATCATAAGCGCCGCATCGTGCAGGAGGCCATGGCCGGCGACATCCATCGCGCACTGGCCGCAGACGGCGTCTGGCGCATCGCCACCGACATCGAGGACTATGCCCTGCACGTGCACGAGGTGATGGACGGGCTCGACGGTTGGAAGAACCTAGGCAGCGTAACCGTCAGCCTGTCAACCGAACATGTGGGCAAGGGCAATGCCGACATGGCCGCCGATATGCCGCACGCCGACTTCACCGAATCCGAGCGATTCGGGGGCCGCGTGCTCACCAACTTCGAGAAGAAGGGCCTGGCCGCCGGCCGCGTGATTCACGACTTCACCTATCAGGCCGTTACCCTGAACTAATCACGACACGCCGAAATGCCGTCGATTTGCATAACCGAACAACCTCCCGTAAAGTAACTCGAGTTGTTCGCCCCCATCGTCTAACGGTTAGGACACCAGACTTTCAATCTGACAACGAGAGTTCGACTCTCTCTGGGGGTACTTCACTAAAACCCTTGAAAACATTGGTTTTCAAGGGTTTTTCTTTTTGTTTTTGATACAGGTTTGATACAGTCGCCCAGACGGACAACTCCATTGAGTCCATTCAGAACACATTCGGAACAGGCATAGTGGCGTAATCACGCTTTTAGCGCATTCAGGACACCACCCGTAGAGTCATCGGAATCCATCTTCCGGGCATACTCCTCCATATCGCTGTCGTAGAGGTCGGCGTAGGTTTCCATCGTTTGGGAGAACGTCCGGTGCCCGGCCACGCGCTGGACGAGTTTTGGGCTTACATGCCGGTGAATGGCCAGACTGACCGCCGTATGGCGGAGGTCATGGAGGGTCATCCAGTCAGGCACCCCTTCCGTCATTCTCACGGCGGTCGTGAACCATCCGGTTCGCGAGTCGGGATGACGCATGTAATCATCCGGCGTCAACGCACTGCCGTCGTTGACGGCCCCTGGCCGTTCGAACACCAACGCGTCACGATCCTTGCCTTCCACACGCTCTCTGAGCCGTTCCTGAAGACGGTTAGGAGGGAAAGGGACCGTTCTCTCCTCGTGATTCTTCAGGGCCCCCACCGACAGTCTTCCACCGGTCCATACGGCATTCTCTCGGACCCGGACACGATGATTCGCCAAGTCAATGTCGCCAACCCTGAGGGCGGTGGCTTCACCGATGCGAAGTCCTGTCAGTCCCATGAAGAGCACAAGGGTTCCATACCTGTTTTTCCTTCTGTCGGCCTCGGCGCTCAGCGCTTCCAGCTTGGACATCTCCAGATACACCCTCCGCTTTTCGGTATGGGGAATCGGAGCCTTGACCCCTTTGCACGGATTCGAGGGAATCCTTCGGTCATACACCGCCGACTCGCATATCTGTCGCAAGACCCCCAACGCATACCCGACTTGCTTTGCACCGACCGATTCGCTAATCTCGCTCACCCACTGCTGGACATCGCTACGGCGTATCTCGGATACACGAGACCGCTGCCACTTCGGCCTTACCCAGTTTGCCCAGACCCCGGCATCCTTGTTGTAGCTCGACACCGCCACAACCCCTTTGCGCCCCAGCAGCCAAGCCTCACCCAGCTCCCCTATCGTCACGCGTCCGCTGTCGGGATCCCTATAGCTGCCGTTATTGAGGGAAGCGCGTATCTCTATCAGGAACGACTCCGCGTCGCGTTTGAGCCTGAATCCGCGCTTGACGCGCTGGCGATGCTGATTGTCGGTGTATTTGACCATCCATCCGATGCCACCGGGGAATTTCTTGGCGTTATAGGAATAGACCCCCGTAGTCACGGCAATCTCCCGTCGCCATCAACAGCAGGCGCCGAACGGCGGCGGAACAGAGCGTCCTGGGCCGCATCGCCGGAATCGGGAAGCACCCCTTGACGAGAAGCGCAAAGCCCCCATCTCCATACATCGAGCGACGACAGGAAGCCCGACAGCCCCGTAATCTCACATGGCACATCTTCCGATGCGGTCTCGGGCATCAGCAACGACAACGGAGATACCTCAAGGGCCACGGCAAGTGCGGTCAGATCATCCGCCGTAACACGGCGAAGCCCTATCTCGATGTTACGCAGCTGCGTATGCACGATGGGGTGGCCTCCGTCCGACAATCTTCGGGCAAGCGTTCGGTATGAAATGCCCAGCGCCTTCCTGTATCTGGACACATTTGCGGCGACAATACTTCCCGTGGCCCCGTTTTCCCTCTGCGTCATGACATCCATCATAAGACACCGATATCGAATAGTCGGAGTGTGAACCATGTGATAATTCACAACCTAATGTAATGTATGTAATATAGTTACATATGTTATTAATTTAGTTACTTAAGGAGGATAAATGACGGCAGGACAGCTAATCACCCGTTCTGAAGCCGCGAAAATGATGGGAAAGACATCGGGGTATCTGGCGACGATGGCCTATCGCAAGAGAGGGCCGCGGTTCATCCGAATGTCTCGCAGATGCGTGATGTACGACCCCAAGGACATACAAGAATGGATTGATTCCCATAAGGTTGAGACCGAGGAGTGATGGTGCCACGGCAAAAGAAAACCGGTGCCGTTATAGCCGCTGACACCGGTAATGAGATGGCGAAGGACAACGTTGCGCTCGACCCAAACGGAACGACCTTTGGACTGGAAAGCCGATCAGACGTACGCACCACTATCCTCCATTACCTAATGTACCCCTGGCTCGTGGCGGGAGGCCTCAACACGCTGTCCGGCGCAGGCGGAAGCAGGAAGACAATGCTGGCGCTTTACATCCTGGCCCAAGCAACGAAAGGCCTCTTGCAGGACGGGAACGGCAAGCCGGTTGGACCAAAGAAGGTACTGTACGTTCATCAGTATGAGGACGTTCCCGAGGCAATCATCTATCCAAGATTGGATATGATGGATGCCGACCCATCGAGATACCGCTTGCTGACCATGAGACAAAGGTCCCCGATAGACGGCTCTCTCATCCCCGCATATCCACCTGTGGAAGACATAAAGGACGCTCTTAAAAATGTCGTTTTGGACTGGGACCCGGATCTCATCATCATCGACCCGATAGCCCTTCTCATCGAAGGGGACACGAATTCAAGGAAAGATGTGCAGCCGGCCCTTGTCTACTGCAACGCCCTTGCCCAGGCGCATCGCCCGAGAACCATACTGGGAATACACCACTGGAACAAAGCCGGGACATTCTCAGGAAGCCAGAAATTCGAGGATACGGCACGTTCGTTCATGGACATAGCGGCCGACCCCACGAGACCCGAGTCGTCTATCGTCACCATCGAGAAGGCGAATAACAATCGTAAAAGGTCAATGAGAATCATATCCGCTACACACCCATACACGGCAGATGACGGAGGCGTGAGAAACATCCAGATTGTCGAAAGAATCGAGGACACGGAACTAACCGTCGACGCGATTCGTCAGATACGGAGCAGCGGAGATGACGCGGATGACGTCCTAGACCAGGATTCATGGTTGCGTGATTATCTGATGAACCAGGGCCAGGAAGGAGCGACAAGAAAGAAGATAATCGAAGAAGGGGCAAAAAACGGATTCTCCGAATCACAGCTCAAACGCGCCTTAGGACGAATAGGGGGTGAATCGCAACGGGTAAAGAGAGCAGCAGGAGGATGCGTGTGGGTTTTACCTCAAGCCTCCCACATCTCAGAAAGCTGAGAAAGCACGAACCAGTTAAGCAATGAGAGAAGAACGGCTCCATCGCTCATAGCGATCATTCAGGCCAGCGACCCGCGGACCACACAACCTTGAGCCTCATCATCGATGGACCATCGGCCACCGGGCCAAACACCGAACCGGTGGACCATCAAAGGCCAGCGGGCCACTCATGAGGACCACGGTCCACTTGGGATAACCGAGTGGACCGGACCACCTCGGCAGGCATGACCCGCCAAGGACCACAACCCCGTCACACCTCCCCTATCGGACATGCGCACAACCGAAGTGCATGCATGTGAACCCGGCCCGGATAGGACCTCATTCATGCAGCGTCACGGCCGAACGTCGAAGATCGCGCAATCTCATACCACGGAAAAGACCCGCGACCGGGAACAAACGGAAAAAGGAACCGAACGCCAGAAGCAGCCTTCCCAAAAACCACCCCAATCCATTCCACCAAAAAAGAACGAATCACCCCCTCAGGATAAGAAAAAGCCATATCGAGACACCATCAGAAAACATCCCAGAAAAAGAGAACCCTACCCCCAGTAATTTCGATATGGACTTCTTGCACCCACCGCCTGACGGCAGCCGCCTTTCGGCGGAATCTCAACGTTTTTGATGGTGTTTGACGTTTGACCGACCGATATCGGCCGTTCGCATTATCGATAGGGCGGGAAGACAGGCCGGGCTAGGGCTCCACGAACGATGGAATCATGGACGGGAAGCTTCCCGCATGCCAGAGTGCTGCGCGGCGGAGGAGCAGAAACCGCGGCGGGGAACGCACTGACGATACACAGGGCGCGCAGAAACCGACGGTGCCAACGAATGCGTGACGACAAGCCGACATTGGCCCATGCTCCTTCGAATGGAGCGCCGACCTGGACCACGGGGCATCAGAAGTCAAAGGAGCATCGACATGGCCCGGCCCGTGGACCGCATCTGGACCGAGAGACCGGGGACGATACAGCAGGGACCACGGATGGTGGACCTTCAAGGAAAGACGATTTAGCGCCCCGCTTACATTGATTCGCCGCACGGAATGATATGACAAGCCACTAAAGATTATTATGTTTCATGGAACATTATCCGTTGTCTTATGAAACATAATGGAGGCCACCATGCCACGCCAACGCATTCAAAGGGAACGACAGATTCTCGAAACACTGGACGCACACGACGGCAAATGGGTATTCATCGTCGCTGATTCCTACTCGGCGTCAAAGGCCTCATCCATTCGCAGAGCCACACGAAGGCTTAAGGAGAAGGGCATCATAGACATCGAGCACAGGGTGTCTAGACGTGAGGGCAAAGCACCCAGACGCAGACTTGCGGCCAAACGGCATCAGGAGCCGGTCCTTCCTCATGATCTCGACGTAATGCTTCCACCGAAGGGGAAAAAGTCCCTGCTCGCTATACGCTACACTTTCCCTTCAAGCCAGGAGTGGAGTAGGCACCTTGACGGCATTCGCGACAGCATGCAGAAGGATATCTGGGAGCAGTGCGTGGAGATGGGCGGTGATATCGACAAAATCAAGTATTGCCTATCCCTTTCATTCCAAGCGGTCAGAGACCTTAAATGAAAGAAACAATCCATCCATTATCTGGATACTCCCATGACAGTGGGTCCTTAGCACATCAATGCATAGGGAAAAATCCGGAAAACCCGGAGTAGCGAATGCCACTGCCGCGCGAAAGCCCTACGGCCTGAAGGCCTCCGGTCTGCTTTCGCTTGCCTCAAATTCGACTCCAGCTTCGCAACGACAATGCCGCGAGACATTTCCTTAAAGACAATTATGTACTAATTGTTCTATATATTGCTATTACTTGTCTTCTAGATGTTCTAAATGCGTTCCAAATGCGTTCCAAATGACCTGATTGTTCAGAACACAAACAGTTAAGCCACTCCCCTCTTTTTGATACAATTTTGATACAGACAGACGTGATTCACCATGGTCTACGTAATATACGTGATGTGCAAAACGTTGATTTTCCAAGGTTTTTGCATAATCATAGAAGAACCATCACGAGTTCGACTCTCTCTGGGGGTACTCACCGGCTCCGGGTTCCACGAGGTATCGTGGCCCGGAGCCTTTTGTTTTCAACGGTTTCAGGCCGTCAGCTTGGCCTTCAGCTGCTCGAACAGGAAATCGTGCGGTGGTCGCTGCCACCAAAGATGCACCTAAGTTCCCCTCTCCCAGCATCTGACGCATGAGCGTGTCGTCCAGCAGGGACGTCACGGGCACGCCGAAGTAGTCGGCCAGCGCCGCGATGTCGGGGATGCTCCACGTGTTCTTGTTCTTCATCTTCGCGCTGACGCCGCCCCTGGTCATCTTCAGGGGTTCCGTGAGCGCCGTCTGGGACAGGCCGTGCGCGGTGAGCAGCATGCTGATGTTCCATACGATCACCTTCTGCAGGTATTCGCCCGAGTTCGTCATCCGTTTCTTTATCGTCGTGGTCATGGCAATCGCCCTTTCACTGCTTCGCAAACACATGTTGATATGTCCAACATCTCTGGACACGATATTAGCACTCCGACTTGCGAAAGGCAAAATACTTAATTACTATGTCAACTGTGAGTAGACAAAAGCATCTTTCCGTACTGTCTCCGGTGGCTCGTTGGATGGCGCAGCAGGGTCTGTCCTGCCGCGGTCTGGCCGCGGAGATGGGGCAATCGAAGTCATCGGTTGCGGGAAAGGTGAACGGCTCCCTCCATTGGCAGCAGGCCGATCTCGTCTGGCTGTATCGGATGAAGGGACTGCCGTCGGATTTCGTGCTGGGCAACGATGCCGCCCTCGTGAACAGGCTGCTGTCTCCTCCGGCAAAAGAAGGTTCCGCGCACTAGGCGCGGAACCGAACGACAACCGAAGGCGTCTCCGACCCGTACATCCGCCAAGATTCCCGGCCGCCGACGTCTTGTATCCCAAGTGAAGGAGGGTCATCGCCATGACCGATTCTACCAATACCGCCGGCATTCGCCCGGCATCTGTCTTCGAGCCTAATCGCCGGCGCGACGCCGCGCGGCGGACGACGCGGGCCGGCGGCAACGTCGATCTGCGCATCGCGAAGGCTCATGTGCTGTCCATGCTCGCCCACCCGTCCCGGGGCTCGCGCCGCTGAGGCGCGCGTCCGCGGACCGTTTCCCCGATACCGGCCGAACCATGTGGTGGTTGGTCGTTGCCGCCGTGTGCGTGTCCGGCGGCGTTCTCTCGTATGCGTTGTGCCGCGCCGCCCGTCTGGGCGACGACATCGGCGCGAGGCTGCGCGAACGCCGCGAAGCGGACCCGGCGCATGACGGCGGGAAGGTCGAGCGATGAGCAGCAGAGCCGAGAACTGGGCATGGGAGCGCGACGACGTCAAGGGCATCACCAAGTTCGTGCTGGTGTATCTGGCCCGCCGCGCCTATTACGACGATGGCGCAGCCGCGTGGCCGAGCGTGGAGACCATCGCGTTCAACTGCGGGTGCTGTGAGCGCACCGTGATCCGTTCGTTGCAGGAGCTGGAGCGCAAGGGCTACATCAGGCCCGGCGACCAGGAGATGTCGGCGCGCAACCCGCGCACCCGCAAGCCGATCGCCAAGGGACACCGCTCGCGCGTGTGGGACGTCGTCATGGACGGCGACCATCCCGCCGAGAACATCGAGGAGAAGCCCCGGAACCTGGACGCGCTGGCGGAAGGCGACGGCAAGCCGGATCCGATGAAGGACAATTTGTCACCCGACGGATTGTCACCCGAGCCGAAGGACGTGGAGACGAGGACAAATTGTCCCGGAATCTTGGACAGAAAGTCACCCAATAGACAAGTGATAAACAATTCTCCCCTCATCCCCTTCGGGGATGCTCCCCTCAACGCCGAACAAGCCGCCACGAAACCGGTCGCCGACCCGAAGCCCGAACCCGTTCCGGCGACCGATTGGGGCAAGGCCCTGCCTCCAAGGGGTTGCAGGAACCCGCTGTGGGTGCCCGAACCCGGCAAGCTGCCCGAGCCGGTGACGGAACGCGCCGGTCAGGAGGTGCGCGTGCTCGACGGCATCCGCCGTCGCATGCTCGCCGTGGACCAGAGGTTCGATGTTCCGGCGACCATGGCCGACCGCAAGGCCGTCCACTCGTTGCTGATCGACAGGCCGTACGGCGAGATCGTCGCGACGATGGACTGGGCGTACCGCAACCGCTACTGGCTGCCCCGGCTCACCAGCGGCGCCAGGTTCGCCGCGAACTACGTGCAGCTGCGGCTGGAAATGCTCACCCATCCCGATCCGACGGGCAAGCGGGCGCCGGACGCCCCGCTGCCGGTCGTCAAGGACCCCAACCGGGCGATACCGGTCAGCTCGTCGTCCGCGAGCCGTGTGCCGATCTACGGGGCGGCGCTGCTGCGCACCTCGCTGTGCCAGGAACACATCGAAGGCGTCATCTCGCAGGAGGCGTGCCCGGTATGCGCGTACGACAAACGCAACCACGCCACCCACGACGTCGCCGGACGGCGCAAGGCGAAGACCGGCGCGTCGGCGGAGGCGGTGGTGCGGCCATGAGCGGGGACGGGCAGCGTCTTGAGGCGTGGAAGAAGGCCGGCGAATGCCGCGACTTCCCGCAACCATGGTCCGACTACCTGTGGTCGCTGGAGTTCGAGCACCGTCCCGGCGACGCGAAGGCGTTCCACTCGGTCGCCAAGGCCGTGTGCGAACGATGCCCGGTACGCGCCGAATGCCTGGCCTACGCGGCCAGCGGCGGACTCGAATGGGGCGTGTACGGCGGCAAGGTGTGCACCGACCGGCGCAGGATCGCGCGCATGGCCGAAGCCGACGGCGTCCCCTGCCGGGACCGCGGCCTGCCGTGGCCGCAACGCTGGCGGCTGCTCACGGACTGGATACGCGCCCACCGGAACGTGTTCGACGAAGCCACCGGCGAGGCCAGCGCCGAACGCCAGCAACGACGCCTGCGCGCACGGGGCAGGACGGCCGATCGCCCCGCCCCGCATGAGCCGTCAGACAATCAAACATTCAAACAAGCAGGAATCCAAGCAATCAGACAAGCGGACAATCAAGCGACCGACTGACCGGGTTCGCATGATATCCGGCAGTCGCAAAGGAGAAGAACGAATGCGCATCGCCATAGCCAACGCCAAGGGCGGGGTCGCGAAGACCACGTCCAGCATCTACATCGCCTCGGTCATCGTTTCCAGGGGCGGCAGGGCCGTCGTGTACGACGCGGACCCGCAGTCCAGCGCGAGCCTGTGGGCCGCAGCCGCGGAACAGACCGCGGACCCCCTGACGTTCGACGTGCTGCCCGCCAACCAGGCCACGCTCCGCCAGCTCGCCGCGGGAGCCGACCCGGACGAATGGACGATCATTGACGCGCCGCCGCAGGGACCGACCCTGGACATGGCCATCAAGGCGGCCGACTTCGTGATCGTGCCGGCGTCGGACTCGCCCATGGACCTCCAGCAGGCATGGAGCACCCTCGACATGGCCAGGATGAGCACGCCCGACGCGCTGCTGCTGGTCAAGGCCGAACGCAACACGAAGGCGTTCCGCGACACCATGGACGCCCTCAACGCCATGGACACTCCCCGGTTCGACACGATCGTGCCGAAGGCCCAGTCCTACAAGCGTTCGCTCGGCACCAACCCGCACCAGCTGGGCGAATACCGCGACCTCGTCACAGAACTCCAGCAGATCGCCGGAAAGCAGGAGTGAGACCATGCAGGGCAACTACCAGCCACTGGCACGACCGGTACCGTTCGACGACGTGCTGCGCCAACAGAACAAGACCTCCAAGGCCACGGGCGAACCGTTGGTCATGCTCTCACTGCGCATACCCGTGTCGCTCAAGACCCGGCTCAAGACCACGGCCGCCGCGCACGACCTGCCCATGCAGCAGCTCCTGCGCGACGCCATCGAACGCGAGCTCGACCGACTCGACAGCGACGACGAGCCGTAACCCGTCAGACAATCAAACAATCAGGCAATCCGACAATCCAGCAGGCAAACAAGCCAACAACCAAACATTCAGGCAGTCAAACATGCAGACGCGATCCCGAAAGCCGATGCGTCTGCGGAAAGGAGACACTATGGACTATTCGATGGAGGTCTCCGTGCTCGGCGACCGGATCAGCATCGGCGAGGAGGCGCACGTCATCACCCTCGGCGTGAACACGGGATTCCCCGCGGGCTCCACGGCGGGACTGGCGTACACGCTCTCGCCATTGCAGGCCCGCGTGCTCGGCGCGCAGATGCGCGCGGCCGCGGACGCCGCGGAGGGGCATCCGGGCATGCCGTCCGACGAGGAGGTGAACGCGGCGGCGAAGGTGTTCTGCGGCGGCGTGTGGAACGGGTTCGACCCCGCCAGCATGATGCCGACCGAACAGTTCGACCGGTTCTGGGGCGACGGCGAGGGCCACCAGCTCTATCTGGAGATCGCGCGCCACGCGCTTATCGCCGCCCGCATGTCCATCCTCGCCGGGCAAAACGAAAGCTGACAAGCAAACAAGCCCGCATGCAGACAATCAAACAATCAAACTTGATTGCATGCAGGCAATCGGACATGCAAGCAATCAAGCAAGCAATCAAGCAAGCCAACAATCAGGAAAGCAAACAATCCAACAATCAGGAACGGAGCAGAACCATGAACGACAACCACAACGAAAACGAGGAGCCCTTCGACGGCACGAGCGAGGATTCCACGCTCGAAGACCAGATGAGCGCGCACATCGCGGCCATCGCCGCCAGCGGCGTCGCCGCCGAAGCCGAAGCCCTGGCCAACCGGCAGGCCGATATGGCGGCCAAGGAACGCCGTGAAACCAGACTGGCAATCCTCGCCGCCATTGGCATCTTCGGCGCCGTCATCGTTTATATCATTACTCACATTGCTGAAAATCATTAGAATGATTAAAGTAAAGAGAAACGAGTATGGCCCTACACCTTAAAATCTAATCTACAAATCATTGCTTCCGATAATTGAATTCATTTCTTTGTTGAGTAGGTATATATCAAATTAAATTACCATTTGAGTATAAATCAATTCAACCATATCAGAATAGGGTTCTTCCACTCTTACTCAAGAGGGAAACGGAAGAACCCTATGTAGAAATTAGGTTCTGTTAAATTAGAATCGACGTGAATGATCAATTCGTTTCCCAAGGTTGTTGGCGTTCCTGGGAACGCCAACAACCAGACGTGTTGCCGATGTCAAAGTTGATTTGACAGAACCAAGGATTAAGCAATCATACGATTGGGTCTTTGCTCAAAGCGATTGGCGGCAATACCCCAGTGCATACCTTCATCATCTAATCCATCGGACCAGTAATCTAGATATCTAAATGGAGCTCCCAACTCACTGGCCAAGCCAATAGAATCTATTTTCAGTCCTTGATCTGTCTTAAATCCGTATGCCGATGTAATCATCTGTTTCAGCAATAGCGGATTCTCGATTCCGACGGGTACAGGTTCTTGCTTCTTCCATCCTTTGCCTGATAGTTGTATGTTGAGGGAGGTGTACCTCTGCCGATCGATGATTCCTAAATTGTGAGAACGTGAGATAAGCGCAGCAATGGAAATGCCCCATCCTGCCTTAATTGGAAGAAAATCGCGCAACGATAAATTGGATTTAAGAACCAAGCGAGCATCTAATTGCGAAATCAGAAAAGCTCCAGCAAATATATGGGCTTCACGCTCCACTAATTGCGGTGAATCAGGTTTACGATAACGATGCAAGATCAGATGACCAAGTTCATGGGCTTTAGTAAAGCGTAAACGATCGCCTCCTAATGCACCATTACCTAAATATCCAATACACATGGCATGCCACTGTGACGAAGGCGCAGTCACTCCCTCGCTAGTCAAATTTGCCCCGCCGCGCATATTCAATGATCTCATCGGAGAAACAATGATTCCGGCCCGCTCGATTGCGCGGGTTACGTTCGGAACGGCACCATCAGGCTTTAATCCGAGGCATTCACGTGTTCGGATAGCCAATCTCTCTATTTTCTCTTCGGAGAGCGATTGTTCGTGTGGAGCTATTTCATCAATCCATGCGGCTGGATTTTTTTTCATCTTCAGCACATGACATAATTTTTGAATTACATCCATGAGTAATGAGTACTCCGTAGAAACCGAATTCAATTCACCCATAGATGATCTGGATGTTTTTCGATATGTAAGTTCGGATAATGGGATAACCGTTCCAGATTCCTCGAAATAAGAAATGGGGTAGTCTAGAGCGCCGGATAATTTCACCGCATCTGATTCATTAAAGGAAATAATGCCATTCTGAAGCTTGCTGAGCTTTGCCTGGGATAGTCCAGAACGAGTGGACAACTCCTTCTGAGTGACGCCCTCCAAGCGTCGTGCCAGTGCAATCCTTTCTGGATTGAAAGCAAGACGCTGCTTCAGTGCAATCCCTTCTGGATTGAAAGTGGACATTGCAGTATCTCTCTATCTATTTATGCTATATACGACTAGCTATTCCTAGTTAGCTTCATTTCCTTTATTGTCGGAATTCATGCCTGCGTCCTCATTCTCATTTTTCTCCGACGACGAAGAGTCTGTATTATCCACATCTTCGACATCGGTCTGATCGGCCAGCAAATTCGGCAGAAGATTTTCCTGATCCTCTTGTAGTGGAATGAACTCATATTGCTCATCGCCACGAACGCTATCAAATAGCGGGAATTTAAATAGATAGTGGTTCTTTTCGCCGTATCGCCCCGGGCCTTCTGTCTTATAAACGACGATGGATACACCTCCATCCGTCATCTCATCCCAAGTGCACACCAAGCCAATATCGTGAAGATCGGGAATCAGCTTTCCTTCGTCGAACAGGCCTGGATCCACTGCTTGCAACTGTCCCTTCGGGATGCACTGGCTCTGTGAAAAGTATGCACGGCTGGCACGGGTCGCATTTGACTTAGGAACTCCATGAGTCAGAGGATCCACCTTTCGGAGAATCAGCTTCACGCCGGTCTCGTTTTCCCTCAGATGAAGGAAACCACTCCGGTCAAAAAGCGTCCAATCGTCAGAACCATATTGTTCCCAAATTCGAGCCGTGCGTTGGTTGACAAGACGGGAAAGATTCTGTCGGTTCTGATGGGGCCAGAACAGATCATCGGGATATCTGGTTTCCAGATCCGAACGCGCCTCGGCAAGAACGGTGTACAGTGCCGGTCCGATTGGGGTCAGAACGTCCGCAAGTGCGTGGACCTCGTCCAGATTGACAAAATCTTCAGATGAATATTTCAATGCCGCTTCCCTGCTATCAAGTACTAATGGAATATTTCACGACCTATTTTAACTCATGAGCGGAATGGTCGCAAATGGCCGTTGGCCACAAAAACGCCATGTACGTTGTGTTGTCCGCCGCAGAACCACCTGGCGCGGGGTGATGCTGATGGTGCGTTCGGGGTCCGGCGGCCGGCCGTCGGGCTTGCGGGCGTGCTTTTCTTCCAGGGACCCGGGAGGAGGCGGGTTCTGGAGTCCCCGTCTCCTCCCTTTCCCGGAGAGGGGCGCTTCTGTCGTATGTGGGAAAGGATTTCGTATGAGGTTCGGGAAGAAGGGCGCCGGTGCGGTGGCGTCGATCACCGCCGCCGCGGCGTTGCTGGCCTGTCTGGTTCCGGTAGCGTTGGCCGATAACGGTGGCGGTGGTTCCGGTGAGGACGGTGGCGGTTCGGGCGGTGGTCCGACGCAGACGGCCGATGTGCATTGGATCTACAAGGATTCGTGGCCGGCCACGCTGGATGGCATGAAGACGGCGTTGAGTGACGCGAAGGTGCGTCTGTCGTCCGATCTGGCGAACGGGCAGAACCAGTTCGTGAACATGAACAAGACTTTGAGCGACGCGATCGATGAGTGCCAACGCTCCTATACGGGTGAGGGGAACGCGGACTGCCGTCTGGTGGCGGTGGGCTACGTGCGCTTGGCGGATGGTTCGTTCAACGGCAGCTATGTGAGCTCGAACGCGAAGAACCGTTGGGAGGCGCAGTGGAAGGCCGAGGCGAAGGGCGACTACACGTATCAGGGCCAGAAGTACTCGACCTCGACCACGTGGAAGGACAAGCTCGGCACGCGCAGCGTTGACTCGCTGGCACAGGAGTCGATCGACTCCAACCCGAACGCCTCGTTCCGCGTGATCGTGCTGGCGCAGAACCAGCCGCCGGTCGATTACAAGCTGAACGTGACCACCAGCCACAAGCAGAAGACCGACATGCAGGTCGGCTCCACCGACCCGATCGGCGACGTCATCCACGCCGACAACGGCGGTTCCGCGATCAGGGAGACGTTGAACGGCACCGCGATCATCCATTACGAGAACGGCCCCTACCTGCCCGCGAAGAGCGTGAGCAAGCCGATCAGCTTCCCGAGCAATGGGGATACCCAGCTCGACGATCTCGCCTCGCCGAAGGATTTCGGCATGGAACACTGGGCCGAGGGCACGTACTGGATCGACATCCAGGTACCCAAGCAGGGCCGCATGCAGGCGGCCGTGGACACCGCGGACCGCGATCCGGCCGAATCCTGGAAGGTGAGCTCGGTGCCGCCCGAACCCCCGGTCAAGAAGATCGAGGACGGCGTGAGCGCCGACCGGATGACGAACCGCACCACCATCACGTACGGCACCGGCCGCGGCGGCTACGAGATGCGTTTCCGCGACGTGATCGAACCCAACGGCGTCGAATACTCCGTGGACAACTACAGGCTCATCGACAGGATCGACGGCAACCGCGACGTTTCCGGCGAGTTCGAAATCAATTGGGACAAGGCGTCGAACACGGTGTCGGCCGCGCGTTCGGCGGACAAGGGCGAGATGCCCATGGACCATGTCTACGAGTTCAGCTTCGACGTGACCGTGTCGAAGCCCTCCGACTTCCAGCAGGTCAAGGACCATGCGTGGGGCAAGTGGAACCACGAGCCCGAGGCCGACGCCGGAAAGAAACAGTTCGATACGTGGCGGCCGAATCCCGACAAGAGCTGGATCCGCCTGAACGCGAAGGGCCAGTGGGAGGCGGTCATCGACCCGAAGGAGACCAACCGGACCGGCGCCGACGATATGACGCTTCTGGACGGGGACCGGGTCGCCTCGGTGGTCAACGGCACCATCGCCAAGAACCTCATCCAGGCCCCGGAAACCCTGACGCTCACGGACGACTGGTCGGCCGCCGACTACCTGTTCGACGCCGACGACAAGTCGAAGATCAAGGTGTACGAGGCCGATGCCGGCACCGATCGCGAGTCCAGCGTCACCGACATCGCCAACCACGGCAGGGACGTCACCGACCAGTGGACGATCACGATGGAAGGCACCACGGTGACCGCCACCGCAGGCCGGGCCTATCGCGAGGGATTGAAGGGATTGAAGACCGCGAAGCAGGTCACGCTGCTCATTCCCGGCAAGGCGGCCTACGCCAACGGCAAGGGCGCGGGCCAGGTGCGCGACGACTTCGGCAAGCAGGCGAGCGACGAACTGTCGTTCTGCACCGCGCCGGACGGCAAGGCGCTGACGAACAAGGGCTCCCAGACCGTCAACACGCACACCATCCCCACGAACGAGCCGAAGATCTGCGGCTACATACCGCCCGTCGTCAAGGACGTGGTCGGCGAATCCTCGCAGGGAGGCGACCAGGCGTCCGTGGACGGCAGGGTCGTCTACCCGGGCCAACGCTTGGAATACCGTCTGGAGACCCAGCCCCACCTGCCCGGCAATCTCGCGTACTCGGTCAGCGAGGTGGCGGTCACCGACACCTATGACGAGCATCTTGAAGTGGACAAGCAGACCCTGGAGGTCACCGACCTGTCCACCGGCAGGTTCATCCCGAAGACCGAGTATGAGACCCAGTGGAACGACGCGCAGCACGCGGTGCGCCTCGTGTTCTCCGACGGGTACGTGAAGACCAACTGGCGCAACGGGGCGAACCCGCGCATCATCGTCCGCTTCGAGGGCACGGTCGCCAAGGACGCGCCCACGGACACCAAAATCGGCAACCAGTGGGCCCTGACCCTGAACAACATGATCACCCCGAGCAACAAGGTATGGAACGAGCCGCCCGACTTCACTCCCGTGAAGAAGGACACCCAGGCCGACCCGTCCATCAGCATCGACGGCAAGACCGCGCTGCTGGGCGACCGAATCTACTACCGCGTGACCATCGACGCCAAGCAGACCAACCAGGCCTACAAGGTCTGGAGACTCGGCATGACCGACGACTGGGACGACGAATACCTCTCCCTCGACGCCAAGCGCATCGAGGTCACCGACACCGCGACCGGCAAGGACGCGACCGCGAAGTTCAACATCGCGGCGATCGACGGCGTCGCCTACGTGTACGCCAGGACCGCGGACACGAAAGTGCCGGCCACCGGCGAGACCATCAAGGGCGACCCCCAGCCCAGGAACCTCAAGGAATACGCCGAAAAGAAAACCCACGACCCGTTGAAGGAGCCGGCCATCGACCAGTCGATGCTGGGTACGAGCTACGAGGCGAGCCTGCCGATGACCGTCATCAAGGTCACCGACGGACATATCGTGAAGAACAAGGCCACGCAGGTCGTCAACGACACCCGCAAGGACACCAACGAGGTCGCCAACCCCCTCAAACCCGTCAACCCGTCCAAGGACGTGGTCGTGAAGGTGGACGGCGAATCCATCGACAAGCGGAGCGTGTACCTCAACGGCCTGTTCCTCTACCGCCTCGACAGCTCCGTGCTACCCGCGCACCGCGCCTACCAGAAGGTCACCGACTGGAGCATCACCGACCCGCTCGACACCGAGCATGACCAGTACACCGGCCAATGGGCCGTGTACGCCATGCGCGACCTGACCGAGCAGGGCAGGGTGATCGCCCGCAAGGGCGTGAAGATCGCCGGCAGCGGCTTCGACGCCAGTGTGTATGGCGGCGAACTGTTCACCCTTACGCAGGATGACAAGGGCGTGGTCACCGTTACCGCGACCCAGCGCATGCTCGACCTCGTCAGCGGCAACGACGAAAGCGAGCAGGCATGGACCGCGTTCATCCAGTGCAAGCGCGTCAAGACCGGCGAACACATCGCCAACCGGTTCGACGAAACCCTCAACGGCACCAAACGTCCATCCAACCAGGTCGAGACGCACACGCCCGACATGACCCCGAGCCTGAAGATCGAGAAATGGGACGAGGCCTCCGGCTGGCCGGCCGGCGACCGCGACCAGGTCAAGGACGCGCTGGCCATGCAGGGCGACACGCGCATCGTGTTCACCATCACCAACACCAGCACCACCGACCCCGACACCAAGCAGGGCGCATGGTACCGAACCAAGGACCTGAACCTCAAGGACCAGCTGGTCGCCGGCGACGGCCGGGTGACCGATCTCGAATATCCCGCCGATTGGGACAGCCGTGTCCTCAAGCCCGGCGAGAGCGTCGAGGTCAGGGGCGTCCTCAAGGGCGTGACCGACCATCACACCGACCGTGTCACGGTCACCGGCACCCCGCTGGTCGAATGCGTCGTCTCCGACCCAGATCCGTTCGACGGCAAGGACGAGACGTCCGCACCCGATGACGCGGTCACGATCGACGGCATGCTCGTCTGCCCCGACACCGAGGTGGTCAGCAACACCGACGACTGGAACGGCTACCGGACCGGGCTCGCCCATACCGGCGCCGCCATCCAGGGCGTGATCGCAGCGGCAATCACCCTGCTCGCCGTCGGCGTGGGACTGGTCGCCGCCCGCAGGTTCAGGCGCGGGAACAACGCCGCCGGCCGCCACTCCGGCACGACGCAACCCGTCGATGCCGAGGATGCCGACGCGGATGCCGTCGAAACCGCGGATTCGGTTCCCGGCGGGCAATCCGTGGTCTGACCGAAGCGGCAGGGACCGTTCTCCGCCGCGATGATTCTTCCGGCCGGATGCCAATCCGGCCGGAACCCCGCCGGTTCTCTTCCTTCTTCTCTCCCCGGCGGAAATTTGTGGGGCTGCACTCGTTCACGAGTGCAGCCCCACTTTTATACCTGTTGAATGATTAACATCTTCTTTAATAAAAACAAACCGTTCGAATTACCGTTCATCCGTGACGCACGCAAGAAACGTTCTACAACGTTACTGTATCCCAGAATTCCGTTCGAGGAATGAATCTAATTGCATTTAAGTGACTTTTATAAAGTAGTTTTCCACAGATTAGCAAAATATGTGTTTTGCAGTTCTTCTGCGGAAGGGCGAGCATCCAATACCTCAATCGAAAGATGGAACATGTTGTGATATCCTATCCACCCGCATGTGCACAGCACACGCCGCCGCGTTTTCTTCATGGCGGAGACCAACGGGTTGTCCAACAAACTCGACACCGTATTCTGCAACACTCCGACCCGTTCTGAGATCTCATTGAGCGTGGCCATGACACCCTCTCCGCAAACTGCAGTAAAGAGTCTTACTGCAGAGAGACCCGAGAAGACATGCTCGCGGTATTGACGGCGTAGAAAATTACTCACAACCGGCAAATCAAACATGTCCCAGACAGGAGATGATGCATAATGGTGGACGCTCCACGAAGACATATTCGCTATGCAACTTTTTTAGACACAGAGTCACATCATTTTATAAGCACAGTTCTTGTCATACGCATACTGTTCATCGAAGGGGATACGGCAAGAAGAGAATACTGTCAGTACTTCTGTTGGAAGGAATATGAACAGGCGCGAGGACGGTATCTCCTGTTTTGGTATCTATTGCCAAGATGTTCCCAATGGCTTTAATCCCATTCTCCTCTGATATGGTTTTATCCCTGATGAGAATGAAAGCTTTGTTTTGGGAGGAAATAGCCTGAGTGACATCCTGGGTGTCTTTTATAGTTGGAATATCAAGACATTTGGCGCGGTCAATATCATATGAATTATCAGAAATGGGACATGCTTGTGTGGAACCAATAATCCACGGCCATCCCTTTACAGAAATGAGAGAATGAAAGTCTGACTCCAATCGTATGCTTGCCACCCTCTCTAAGGTACTGGCGTCAAACATATCTATCTGCTCTGGTAACCCATTAAGATCAGTACCAACAACTAGAAGTTGTTTATTCCATAAGACCAGTTGATTATAAAGTAAATTATCGTCTGTTACCTTCTCGGTAATACCCCCGTCGAGAAGTCATATCTGATTATTTTACCCTGATATCGATTGGAACTCAGCGTAAGTTCGTGACCGACGATGAACATATTCTCATCTGTAGAGACTTGATCCTCGGTATATATTTTCAGTATACGCTTCTCCAACACTTTGCCGTTGGAATCTTCAATGACTAATAGATTGAGATATGAATCATCTTCAGGAGAATCATTTCCATTCATTACTGCAGAAACCCCACCATTATGAGGTTCAATCGACATAACTCCGGAGTAATTGAGATCCGAAAGAAGATGAATGAGTTTGGATTTACTATTTTTCCCAATAATCAAATGAGTGTTATGGCGACGCCCTCCCGCAATAAAAATACCGTCTTTGTATGAATATTCAGCCGCATTCTGCAAGTCCCCCAGAGGCTCGTCATGAATAATGCTGCCTTGCTCATCAATCGTGAGTATTCCACCTTTATTTGACGAAAACATGTCCGAATATACAATTTTATAAGCTGCAGATAGGTCGGATTTCTCATGCGAGCTGACAGGTAGAAAGCACAATAACAAATACGTAGCCAATAGTGTCACCAAGAGAATACTCATTGCCATCGCCACGATGCGTCTTCTATTTCTCATTTTATTACCTCATCGTGAGTCATCCCCACCCTCATGCAAAACGAGGATGGGGAAAATATTATGCACTTACACTCTCCTCACCACATAGGTGTTTGAGGAATTGACAAGATCCGCTGGCGCTACGACACCATTGGGGATGGAGCCTGTTTCAGTGTCAATCCCGACGCTGAGCCATGCCCTCCACACCAGTTGGCTGCAATAAAATTGATCAGTTCTATATTTATTGAAGAAATCCCAACTGTAGGGTTTCCCAACCTGTCTAGCTGCATATGCGGCCGCATTGGAGAACTGAATAGAAGATGCTCCGTAAGGCCTTACAAGAAAAGCTCCTCTCTTATAACCCCAATCATTGAGATATCTTTGAACGCCTCCTATCTTGGTAGGGCTAAAAATCTTCTCGTAAGACTCAATTGTCGTCACATTTGAGGAAGAGACTATTGCGGCGTGCCCGACAAAAGCGATACTGCCAGAATCTATAAGAGTGCTTACTAGGATGTCTCCATATGTTCCAAGACTGTTAGCAAGTGGAACTGGTTCTCCGGCTTTTGCATCGTGTTGTGCAGCTTCTTGACCTTCAGCAAGAAGATGCGGTAGGTTGCGATTGATTTCAGCAATCGTTTCCTGATCCTCCTGATACACTTTCGCATAGCGAGAATCGGTAGGGATATCAGGACGCGGAGGGGCGTCGGCGGCGAATGCGATTCCCGGAGCCGCAATAAAAAATGACAAACTCAAGAATGCAGAGAGTGTTGCTTTAAGGGTTTTCATAGTTAGTCCTTAGTGTTCATTAGGAAATGACGATAGATAGGACCACCCGTTTCGACGCGGGATATAGTATAGAAAGAAGCGATTTCCGCAAACATACATTTTCAGTATTGCAGCTCTCAAGTTGAGCGGTTCCTGTTTCCCGCTCGATTGTCATCTTTAGATGACATTCTGTCCGCTGTCTCTGCAGTGGCAGATATGGTTGTCCGCCGTTATCATACCGGTTTTCCCTGACGATGGGTGTCAACGGAGGCCGTTGCCTGTCGGGCTCCTTGATCGTCGTCAGAGGAGGTCTGTCGTGGATTTGTTGAATCAGGTGCTTCAGTTGTTCGTCAGGTTCGCCACGATCGGTGGTGGCCTGTGGCTGGTGTGGGGTGCGGTCACGTTCGGTGGTGGTTTGAAGGATCATAACGGGCCGCAGACGCAGTCGGGGTTGTGGCAGATCGTGGGCGGGGGCATGATCATCGCGGCCGCGCAGGTCTTCAACGCGGTCGCGTTGGGTTGAGTCGGTTCGGGGGCGTGTTGTGGAGGACTTCATCGTGGCGATGCTCAACATGATCGGCGGCGGCGGTGCCGGTTCGGTCACGGCCGGATTGTTGTCCCAGGCGCCGGAGACGTGGAATCCCGCCCTTTACCAGTTGGCGGTGAGCGTGCATGAGGTGGCGGTCAAGCCTTTGACGTCGGTGGTGCTCGCGGTCATGTTCACGTTGGAGCTGGCGCGCAACTCGACTCGTATCGAGGCGGACCGTGATCTGGGCGTGAAGATCGTGGCGGGAACCATGTTCAGAATCGCGTTGGTGTTCATCGCCGTGCGGAACGCCGGTCTGTTCATCGGCATGTTCAACCGGGTCACGCAGTTCCTTATGCAGGGCGTGTCCTCGCAGATGTCCTTTGAGGTGGCGGGCGAGGGTGGCCAGTTGGGCGATCTGATGCGCGACCAGATCCGTGATGCAGGTGTGATGGGGCAGGCGGCGTTGTTCTTTCTGCTGGTGATCCCGTGGTTGTTGTCCCAGTTGGCGTCGGTGGTGTTCACGGTGGTGCTGTATGTGCGGTTCATCGAGTTGTATGCGTTGACGGCGTTTCAGTCGTTGCCGTTCGCGTTTCTGGTGCATGAGGATACCAAGCCGATCGGCGTGGGTTTCTTCAAGTCGTATGCGCGTACGTCGGTGAATGCGGTGTGCGTGTTCGTCTGTCTGGTGTTCTATCAGCGGATCGTGGTCGATGCCGTGAGGATCCCGGATTCCGCGGACAAGGGCATGGTGTCGTGGGTGACGGGCAATTTCGGCAATCTCATGATGGCGGGCATCCTGCTGTTCTTCGTGATCGCGGTGAGCCAGCGTGTCAGCCGCGCCATAGCAGGCGGCGAATAGCCGCATCGGAACCGGGGCCAATCGGAAAGGATTCTTTCATGTTGCAGATGCGCGTGTATAAGGAGATCGCCAATGTCGAGGCGAAGGTGATGTGGGGGCTGGGCTGGCGTCAACTGGCGGCCGCCGCGTGCATGCTCGTCCTGGGCGGCGGGGAGGCGGCGTTGTTCTGGTCGTTGGGGCTGACGGACCTAGGCTCGTATCTGCTGTTCGTGGTGTGTCTGCCGTTCGCGCTGTGGGGCTGGTGGCGTCCGAAGGGACTGAAGCCGGAACGGTATCTGGGATACATGCTGCGCCAACGTTTCGGCCCGAAGGTGTATCCGCTCGAACCCCATGTTCCCGCGAGATTCCCCGGCAAACCGTCGTTGAAGGAGAAGACCCGTAGACGAATCGGAGGAAGGAAGGCACGTCGTCATGTCTGACATCAACGGCAGCAAAGCGGTCAAAGGCAACGACAAGCGACATGGAAAGGCCGGAAACCGGCGCTCCGGGAATCGTCGCATACCTCGTTCGTCGAAGGAGCTGCTTGGCTATGATTCGATGCTGTCCAACGGGATCGCGTATCTGGGCGGCGACCGGTGGAGCGTGTCGCTGCGGATCAGCGACATCAACTATCAGGTCGCGA
>JAIJEI010000148.1 GCA_022739095.1 Bifidobacterium sp. | reverse complement strand
TATCGCTTGTAGGCTTGGGCTATGTCGCTACGGCGCTTGGCTTCCTTGATTTTCGGGTTTTCGGGGCCTTCGTTCGGCGGTAGCTGGCACAACCATTCGCCGATAATGCCGATGATCATGTCGGCGATGCACACCACGGCCGCGATTGCGCACTCGGTGACGGCGTGTGCATAAAAATCCGCCTCGATATGGCTCATGCTCATCACAATCTGACCGCCATACCAGCCGGCAAGCGTTGCGCCCGCCAATCCCAGTGCCTTAGACAGCACCAGCGTATACACCGCGATAGTGGGATTAATGAAGCTATGCGGACGCTTCTTGGGGTCGGTATTCGCGTATTTATGCACTTGCAGGGCCAAGATCAGCACGATAACGCCCAGCACGGCCAGCAATCCGGTCACAATCCGAGGCGCACCAATCAGCGACAGTCCCGAGCTTTCGCCGTAGGAGGCCAGACCGATACCCGCCAACAGGCCCAGCACGGCACCGATCACATACTGCCACCATGGTGTTCGCCGTGTTTTCATGTCCGGCCTCCTTATCGTTACGTTGCTGTTTGCTGTTTGCTGTTTGCGAACGGCCCTCGCGCCTGGGCTGCTCATCTTGATTTGTTTTTCGTCATTGCCGTGCCTGGCTGCTCGAGGCCGGAGACCGGTCCGTCACCGTCTGGTTTCTAGCCTACCGTTCGTAGCTGGTTCTGCCATCAGCTCAACTGTTCGACAGTATCCAGTTGTCCGATAGCAATCCGACCTGTCCGGCATCCGGTGCCATGGCCAAAAGGAAGGCCACCGGGTCGCCACCCAGAGAAGCATTCGGGTCCATATCCAGCCAAGGTGCCAATACCGACGCATGGTTACGGGCCGACGGCCAAGGAATGCTGCAGTTGGGCTCGTCGGAAGTCACGCCTTCCATGTCAACAAGGTCAAGGTCGACTGCCAGATCATGAACGCTTTCGATGCTGCCCAATACGGCAATCAGGTCGGCGGGAGGCAACTTGGTTTCGATTTGGATGACCGCGCTCATCGCGTCCGGACCATCGAAATGACTGACATGGTAGAGCGGCGAGATGCCCTGTACCTGATTGCCGGGAACGCTGTCGATGGAAACGATGGTTTCGCGGAACAGCCGTTCGGCATCCTGCGAGGTGGAGTCCAACGAAAAAATCGCCTTGCGTGAGACGGGTTCCGGCGCTTTGGAGGCATTCTCGTCTGCTCCCGCTGGCGGGAGCTGGCTCGCAGAGCGAGACTGAGGGCGGTGCTCTGAGGCTGGCCACCCCCGGTCAGCCTGCGGCTGACGGCTCCCGCCGGCGGGGATGGATTCTTGATTGTCTGCATGTCCGCCGAGCATCCAGTCTTCGCTGTCGAGTTGCACGGCGTTACGGTCCGGTGCGGCGGCCAGCAAATCGGTTACAGGCCCCTCATGGGCTCCGGCAAGTTTGGCGTTCGGATTCAGCGCCACCCAGGGAGCCAGCACGAACGCACGCTGCCAAGCACGTGGATGGGGCAATGCCAGGTCCGGATCCGCACTGGTGATGCCATCAAAGTCGATAATGTCCAAGTCCAACGGCCTGGAATCCCAATGATTCTCGCGAATTCGCCCATGGTTCGCTTCGATGTTTTGTAACGCGGCGAGCAATTCGTGGCTGCCCATTGTGGTTTCAAGCTCCACCACGGCGTTCAGGAAGTCCGGCGTATCTTCGGCCATGCCCCACGCGGCCGTACGGTAAAGCGGCGAAATACCGGTCACCTGTGTGCCTGGTAGCGCGTCAATCTCCCGAACGGCGGCTCGCAAGGTGGATTCCACTTCGCCCACATTGCCGCCCAAGGCCACCACCGCGTTATGGATGGCATGCTTTTCAGCAGTGCGTCCATTATCGGTGGCACGCACGCGCGAGATGGAGACCGATACATCTGCAAAAGCCACGACGATGGGCGCGTGAGGCTTGTGCACGGTGACGTCGATGGAGGCGACGGCTGGCGCATCAGCGAGAATCTTATCTGCAATGAGTTGAGCAAGATGTTCGATCAGGTCCACATGAGGGCCTTCGATGACAGCCGCGATATCTTTGGCCACGCGGCCGTAATCGATGGTGTCGTTGAGATCGTCTGATTGGCCGGCGGTGGCCAGGTCAAGGTGCAGGGTGACGTCCACGACGAAGGTTTGAGGCCGTTCGTGTTCAAAGGCGAGCACACCGTGGGTGCCGTTGGCATGTACGCCGGTAAGTGTGATGGTGTCCATTGGTAAGGCTTTCTGCTCAAATGCTCCCCTCAGTCGCCTTCGGTGCCAGCTCCCCTCGCCCGAGGGGAGCCAAGACCTAGAAGCAACCAAAACAGGAGGCCAGGGGAATCATGCGTATTCGCGCCAGGTGTTGCCGGTGATGACGGCGGCGCGGCTTTTGGCCACGTCGTGTACGCGCACGGCCCATGCGCCATGCTCGGCGGACAGGGCGGACAAGGCTGCGGTCACGTCATCGCGCTGGGCCATGGTCGGGCCATCAGCACCGGCAGCGCTCGCCTCGGTGAGCATCGCCGAAATGAAGCGCTTGCGGGACTGGCCGATCAGCACCGGATATCCGGTGGCTCGGAAGGTCTCGAGTCCGGTCAGCAGCGGCAGGTTGTGCTCGATGCCGGGCTTGGAGAAGCCCAGGCCCGGGTCGATGATAATGCACTCGGGCTTTACGCCGGCGGCCAGCACACCGTCGACTTGGCGCATGAGTTCGTCGTGTACGTCGGTCAATACGCCGTGCTCGTATACGGAGGTGTCTTGATCGGGGTTCGCGCCCTTGGAGCCGGCGAGCCAGCCGCGCCAATGCTGCACGATGTACAGGCAGTCGTGGTCGGCGACCACGTGCGGCAGTTCGGCGTCCAGCGTGCCGCCGGAAACGTCGTTGATGATCTGTGCGCCCTCGCTCAGCGCGGCGGCGGCCACGGATGCGCGCGTGGTGTCGATGGACAGTATGGCACCGGCCGGAATCAATGTCTTGACGGCACCGGTGATGCGGGCCAATTCGTCGGCCTCGGACACGCGCTTGGCGCCGGGGCGCGTGGATTCGGCGCCGATGTCGATGATGTCCGCGCCGGCGGCCATCATGTCACGTCCATGCTGGGCCGCCTTGGCCGGGTCCAGCCACAGGCCGCCGTCCGAGAACGAGTCCTCGGTGATGTTGAGCACACCCATCACCATGGTGTGCGTGGCGTCATGCAACGCCTGCAAATCAGTCATTATTTCCCCCTTCTGTGTAGGTCCATGTGAGCAAGCCCCCTCGATTTATTTATCCAAAATGAGGCTCATGGCTTCGGCTCGAGTGGCGGGGTTGCGTAGCAGACCGCGCACCGCGGAGGTTACCGTGCGAGCAGAAGACTTTTTGATGCCGCGCATCGACATGCACAGGTGCTCGCATTCGGTCACCACAATCACACCACGTGCGCCCGCATACTCAACCAGCGCGTCGGCGATCTGCTGGGTCAAACGCTCCTGCACCTGCGGCCGGCGAGCATACACCTCAACCAGTCGGGCGAGCTTGCTCAACCCCATCACCCCATCCTTGGCCGGAATATAGCCCACATGGGCCACGCCGTGGAAAGGCAGCAGGTGATGTTCGCACACCGAATACAGTTCGATGTCCTTGACCAGCACCAGCTCGTCGGTATCCACGTCGAAGTGCTTCTCCAGCACATCGGCCGGCGAGGCCTGCAGACCGGCGAACAGCTCGCGACACGCGCGGGCGATACGGTCAGGCGTTTCCACCAGTCCCTCGCGCTCGGGATCCTCGCCAATCGACTTCAGGAACAGACGTACGGCCTCACGCACGCCTTCCTCGTCGTATGTGCGTTTCTCCCGCTGGCAAGACTCTATATATTCGTTCATCTCATCTCTCCCTTGTCATTGTCCACAACGACGCCCGGCCTGCGTACGTGAGAAACCACATGAACAGGTCGGGCCGAATCGTCATCGTGTCTACTCTTCCGGCTTCATGCCGACCGAGCGCTTGAGGCTTTCGGGAATCTCCACCGGCGGCTTGTCCGAGTCGGGGCGGCGGTCGTTGGACAGCCACACCGGACGAACCGGAGCCTTCTTGATCAGCGCGAAGATCGCCGCAAGTTCCTTCTCGTTCAGGGTCTCCTTGACCAGCAGCTGGCGGACCAACTCGTCAAGGATCTCACGGTTGTCGTTGATGATGGTCCACGCCTCGGTGTGCGCGGTCTCCACCAGCTTCAACACCTCGTCATCAATCACTTCGGCGGTGCGATCGGAGTACTTGCGCGGCTGCAGACCGTCCATCACAGTGGTCTGGTCGTCATCGGAACCCCACTTGATGGCACCGAGCTTGTCAGAGAAGCCGTATTCGATCACCATCGTACGGGCGATGCTCGTAGCCTTCTCGATATCGTTCGAAGCGCCGGTGGTCGGGTCGTGGAAGACGATTTCCTCGGCGGTGCGGCCGCCCATCGCGTAGGCCATCTGGTCGAGCAGCTGGTTGCGCGACTGCGAGTAGCGGTCGGAGGTCGGCATGACGGCGGTGTAGCCGAGGGCGCGGCCTCGCGGCAGAATCGTCACCTTGGTCACCGGATCGGTGTTGTTCAGGGCGGCGGCCACCAGCGCATGGCCACCCTCGTGGTATGCGGTGTTACGCAGCTCTTCCAGAGCCATGCCCTTGGACTTGCGCTTCGGGCCGGCCTGAACACGGTCGATGGCCTCGTCGATGGCGCGGTTGTCAATCAGCTGGGCACCGGCACGGGCGCACAGCAACGCGGCTTCGTTGAGCACGTTGGCCAGATCGGCACCGGTGAACCCCGGGGTACGCACGGCGACCATGTGCAGGTCGACGTCCGGCACGAACGGCTTGCCCTTGGCGTGCACCCTCAGGATTGCCTCGCGGCCTTCCAGATCAGGGGCGGCCACGCCTACCTGACGGTCGAATCGGCCCGGACGAAGCAGAGCGGGGTCGAGCACGTCGGGGCGGTTGGTGGCGGCGATGATGATGAGGTTGGTGTCGTTGTCGAAACCGTCCATCTCGACGAGCAGCTGGTTCAGCGTCTGCTCGCGCTCGTCGTGGCCACCGCCCATGCCGGAGCCACGCTTGCGGCCCACGGCGTCGATCTCGTCGATGAAGATGATGGCGGGGGCGTTCTTCTTGGCCTCATCGAACAGGTCACGCACACGGGAGGCACCGAGACCCACGAACATCTCGACGAAGTCGGAGCCGGCCATCGAGTAGAACGGCACGCCGGCCTCGCCTGCGATGGCTCGGGCCAGCAACGTCTTACCGGTGCCGGGAGGACCGTACAGCAGCACGCC
>JAIJEI010000147.1 GCA_022739095.1 Bifidobacterium sp. | reverse complement strand
TACCGATCACTCGAAGGTCCTGGCTTGGACCTTGTCCCATTCGGTCTGCATCTGGTTCAGGAAGCGGTCGGTGTTGCCGGAGGTCACCATGGTCTGCAGGTAGCCACCGATGTTGATGGACGAAGGAATGTAGTGGTCGCAGAAGTCGGCCAGTCGGTTTTCCTCGAAGAACGGGCGCACGGTTTCCAGCGCATCGTTGCCGAAGTAGGTGTCCTTCAGCGGCGTGATGGCGGACTGGGCGTCGGCGTAGGCGTCAAGCTGATCCTTCTGCATGAGGAATTCGACGAGCTTCATCGCTTCCTTGGGGTGCTTGGTGTCCGCACCGATGGTGAGCATCACGTCGTCGCCGGCGGTGAGGATCTGCTCGCTGGCGTCATCGGTGGCCGGCATCTGGGCGAAACCAAGTTCGATATCGGGGTTGATCAGCAGGATCTGCGGGATGGCGTAGGTGCCGAGCGGGATGATCGCGGCCTTGCCTTGGGCGAAGTTCTGCGTGCCCTGCTGGTAGGTGACGCCGGTGTCCGCAGTGGAGTAGGTGAAGAGCTCGGATTCCTTCTCGACGGCGGTCTTCCACAGTTCCTGGAACGTGGTCTTGCCTTGCTTGAGCTCGGTGTACTTCGACTCGGGGACCAGCGTGCCGGCCAGGGAGGCGAGCGGAGCCTGGGTGGTCCAGGCGTCGGCCACGGAACCCTGCAGCGGGTTGATGCCGGCGTCCTTGAAGGTGTTGAGCATATCGGTGAACTCGCTCCAGGTGGTCGGCGGGTTCTCCGGGTCAAGGCCAACCTTGCGGAACAGAGCCTTGTTGTAGATGTAGCCGGAGGCGTTACCCGCGAAGGGCAGGCCGTACAGGCGCTTCTTGGAGGAATCGGTGGTCTGCACCAGATTCTTGGCGATCTGCACCATGCCGGGGTTGAGGGTGTCCACAATGGGTTCATCGGTGAAGTCGTAGAACACACCGGAGGCGGCGAAGTTGCCGAAGCTGATGTCGCCGTTGAAGGTGATCACGTCCGGCACACGATTCTTGACGAAACGGGTGCGCAGATCGGTCTGGGCGTTGGCGGAGTTGTTGATGTTGACCTTGATAGTCGGGTTCTGCTTCTCAAAGTCGGCGACCATGGACTTGAACTGGTCGGCGGCCTCGGACTTGAACTGGAAGAAATCCAGCGTGACGGTGCCTGCGGTGCTGGAGCCGCAGCCTGCCAGGCCGAAGCCGACGGCGATCGCGCACACCACGGCGGCGGTGCGCACGGCCAGACGCTTCAGTCTAGGCGTTGCGTGTGGGGAATCGGACAGCATAATTGTTGACTCCTTTATCTTTCTTTTCCTCCGACTTCGGTGCCGGCGGTTCTTCCACTTTCCAAGGTAACGGCTCGGCCATTTCATTCCCAGCGCCAGCGAGCCCACTTGCGCAAGCAACAAAAAGCGCGGTATTTTGTGATTAACGCAATAAATACAGCGAAGGGGCTTGCATGTCTGATGCCAACGCGATTCCGCAGTGGTTTTCCGGATCCGAGCATACGCATCGCGTGGCGGCGGCAATTGCCCAATACGGGCCGATAGCCCGCACCACGCTGGCACAGATGCTGGGACTGAGCCAAGGGGCCTTGTCCCGCATCACCAGCGATCTGATCTACGCCGGGGTGATCGAGGAGCTTCCGGCCGAGGCCGGCCCGTCAGGCAAGTTGCCCGAGCGATTCACGCCAAGGGAAAGTTCGGATCGTCGCGGACGTCCGCAGACTTCGCTGGTGTTGTGTTCGAACGCACGCACCTTCATTGGTGTCAAGGTTCATGGGATGTCGATTGTGGCCGCTGCGGTGAACGCGCATGGCGAGGTGGTGTCCGGCCGGCACGAGGTGCCGATCGGGGCGGATCAGTCGGCTGAGTATGTGGTGTCGGCCATCACGCGGCTGGTGCGCGAATGTTCCGCCGATATCGCCTCTTCCGAACTGCCCTCCCCCACTGCGGTGGGCGTTGCGGTAGGTGGGCATGTGGTCGACGATTCGATTGTGACGTTCGCGCCGTTCCTGCATTGGGACGGGGCCACGAACTTGGGAACGATGGTCACAGAGGCGACCGGCCTGCCGTGCGGGGTGTTCAATGATATCGATTCTCTGCTGGTGGATGCCTCCTGGTTCGGGCCGGGTGTCGGCGTGGATATGTTCGCCGTGGTGACCATCGGCGTGGGTGTTGGTTATTCGCTGGCCGTGAACGGCAAGCCGGTGCAGTATCCGGATAAGAGCTATGGTCTGGTGGGCCACGTGCTTATCGATCCGGAGGGGCCGCGCTGCACCAGCGGACATATCGGCTGTTCACAATGCTTGACTGACGATTCGATCGCCGAACAGTACTCTGCGATTGTGGGTCGCGCGGCCAGTTTTGAGGACTTTGCGCGCGATGCCAAGGGACGCGTGCCACAGGCCACGCAGTTGGTGAACCGGACGTGCTATCGCTTGGGATCGCTGGTGGCTACAGTGGCGAACATCGCGATGCCCGGGCATGTGATGATTGCCGGGGAGTCTGCGTTTTTGGCCAAGCTCGGCACCGATTCGCTACGCGACGGCATTCGTTTCTACCGTCACAGCCAGACCCAGCCGGTCAAGTTCACGATTATGAACCACGACTGGCAGCTCTGGGCCAAAGCCGCCGCTAGTCGCGTAATCGTGAAGCATATTGGGTAGTCCTCTGGCTCCCCTCAGAAAGGGGAGCCAAGAACGGCTACTCCGCCACGACCAGCAATTACGGACTTGCCTATCGGCAAGGCTCAATCCCACCTTCGCTCAGGCCGTGGCTACTGACAGCCTACTAGGCTGTCAGCTTAACGCCACAGCCTTGAGCAGTACCGCCTGCTGAGGGTGGAGGGACGGGGGGCGGATGCCGTAGCGCTGCAGGGCTTCGCCGGTCAGGACCACGCCTTCCTCGTTCCACCAGCCGAGAGTGCTCTGGCCGTTGGTCAGACCGGTCAGGTCCAAGCTCGGGTCAAGCGGGCTGACACGATACGTGCGCTCGGGGTCGAGTCCGGGCAGATGCACGGGCGCAGCCGGATAGGTCTGGCTGGTGGTCAGCTGGGTGAAGCGGTAGATGGCGGCGTCACGGTTCGGCATCACCATACCGTCCAGACGCACGGCCGGATCGTTGGAATCGGCGTGCACGCAGGTGTCGATGGCGAACCAGTCGCGGTGCTTCTTGAATTCGCCCACCCACACGGCCAGCTTGGCGAGCGCCTCGTCCGGCTCCTTCAACAGGTTCCATTCGATGCCCATGTGACCGAAGAACGCCATGGCCATGCGCAGTTCCTGGCTGGTGGCGCGCTGGGTGGAGTGTGCGGGGCTGGCGCCCACGTGCTCGCCCATCATCGCCGGCGGCACCAGCAGCGAGGTGTAGCGCTGGATGTCCGCGCGCTCGACCGGGTCCACGCAGTCGGAGACCCAGATACGATCGGCGTGCTCTAGGATGCCAAGATCCACACGGCCACCACCAGAGGAGCAGCTTTCGATCTCAAGGCCCGGATGTGCGGTCTTGAGGCCCTTGAAGATGTTGTAGACGGCGAGGGTCTGCGCGTGCACAGCCGGGCGGCCGGAGCGGCGGGAAACGGGCTCGGTGACGAGCTTGTTGTGGTCCCACTTGATGTAGTCGATGCCAAGCTCGCCGACAAGCTGGTCCATGCAGCCGTAGATGTAGTCGAACGCATCCGGATTGGTCAGATCGAGCACCTGCTGAGTGCGGCCCTGCAGCGGCAGTCGGCCGGTGGTGGGCGAGAGAATCCAATCGGGGTGGTTGCGGGCCACGTCGGAATCGAGGTTGACCATTTCCGGCTCGAACCACAAGCCGAATTCCATACCTTTGGCGTGCACGTAGTCGGCGAGCGCCTTCAGGGACTTCGGACCATCGGGCCAGACGTCCTGCGCAATCTGCCAGTCACCGAGGCCGGAGGTGTCGTCGCGGCGGGAGCCGAACCAGCCGTCGTCCACCACGAATCGTTCCACGCCGGAGTCGGCGGCCTTGTCGGCGAGTGCCTTCAGCGTATTGAAGTTGTGGTCGAAGTACACGGCTTCCCAGGTGTTGAGGATCACCGGACGGCCGTGCGAGAACAGGCGCGGGTGCAGGGAGCGCACGTAGGAGTGGAAGCGGGCGGCGATCTCATTGAGGCCATTGCCATAGGAGCCGAACAGCCACGGGGTGTCGTAGGAGTTCTGGCCTTCGCCAGAGCCGGCGAGCGTCACTTCGCCGCCAAACAGGAGTTCGCCGCCGCCGATCACGCCGGTTGTGTAGGGCAGACGTTCGGCGGACAGTACGGAGTTGCCGCTCCAGCCCACGTGCACCGAGTAGGCGTCGCCATGCTCGAAGCCGAAGCCGGGCACGCCGGCGGTCAGGAGCAGGGATGCGTCGAAGTCAGGACGGCCGGCGAGCTGCGGCTTTTCGAAACGGCCGACGGTCAGCGGCTGGCGCTGCGGGCTACGTTCGCGCAGATGGTGGCCGGTGGTGGTGAGGATTTCGGCCGCAGATTCGGGCAGCGGGAAGCCGAGCTCGATCTTGCCGATCTCGAGCGGGGCTCCGGCGTCTGCACCGAACAGGTTGGTCACAGTGGCCTTCTGACGGGCCAGGCCGCCGGGCAGCAGTTCGAGTCGCCATTCGACTTCCACGCCCTGCTCCTCATCGCGCGCGGTGACTACGACACCGGGCACGCGGGCCGGGCCGGTGGCGCGGGCATGGCCGGCCACATCGGTGTAGCTTTCGCCGGACACGGCGTCGAGGGTGGCTTCCAGCACACCGCCGGTCTCGATATTGGTCACGGTGAACTTGGGGAAGAGCTCGATGCCGGCGCGGCGCAGCACCACGCGCTGTTCGCCGATCCAGCTTTCGGCCTGGGTGGGCAGGATGGACGGCCAAGCGGTGTCGTCGAGTGCGCCGGACACGCGCTGCGGCTTCAGGGCATCATAGGCGGCCAGCAGGGTGTCGGGCTTGGCCAGCGGGCGACCCCAGTGGACGATGCGCGGCAGGTCGCTGCCGGCAAACACCAGACCGATCGCCACATTGGCGGCGGGCTGGGTCAGGTAGACGGCGGTGAGTGCGGTGCCGTCAGCGGCGGTACCGGTGAAGGTGGCGGCGTTCTGGGCCATAGTGTCTCCTTCGACGTATACGGAATGCATTGAACTACTGATTGTGATGGTAGAAGAAATGGAATATGTTGCCTTGGTGCCGCGTGTTGGATGCGTGAGGTAAGTAATGCGTCCGTGTCTATCGCCGCTGGGCGAAGAAATCAGTCAGGATGGACTGACACTCGCCTTCCAACACGCCGCCGTGCACTTCAGGACTATGGCCGATATG
>JAIJEI010000146.1 GCA_022739095.1 Bifidobacterium sp. | reverse complement strand
CATGTGGCGCTATTGCTGCTAGCCGCCGTGCCGGCTGGACGCAGCCCGTATCTGATTGCGATGACTGTGCTGCTGTTGGCCCGCGCCGTTGCGTTGCCGATGGTTGCACGGCGCATAACCTTGAAGCCCGTGGTGACCGGCATTACCGAGGCGTTTGCCAGCTTTATTGCTTTTGGCTGCATTATTGCGGCGATCTAGCGACGCTTCAGCGATTCCATGGGGCGGTAATCCACTCATGGGGCGGTAATTGGTCCATGGGGCGGACGGTAAAATTTTACCTTCCGCAGAATAGAGCCGTTTTCGCGCACCGCCCCATGGGGTTTTCACCGCCCCATGGGCAAGTTACCGCCCCATGAGTGGATTACCGCCCCATGGAGGTACCTGCTGGCTGCAGAAGCGCCACATATGCAAAGGAGTCCGGCCCCTGTAATGGGTCGGGCTCCTTGTGTCGCGCTATGCAGCCACTAAGCTGCAACACCGCGGTTGGGGGCTACTGATGGTGCCAGCAACCACAACCGCCTGCAATCAGCGCTCGGAGGCTTCCTCAGTGGCGACCTCACCCTCGCGCTCGATGCGCAGCTTGTGCCCTTCCGCCTGGGAGACGCCGTAGTAGGCACCGACGGCGATGTCCTTCATGTCGTTGATCAGTGGGATGCGCGGGTTGGCCGGGGTGCACTGGTCCTCGTAGGCACGCATGCCTATCTGATCAAGCACGGACCAGAAGTAGTCCTCGTCCACACCGCAATCCTGGAAGCTCTTGTTCATGCCGAGCTTGTTGTCGCGGTAGTCCTCGACGGCCTTCGCCAGGTTCTCCACGGCTTCGGCCGGGGTCTTGCCGGTGTCGATGCCGAGGTTGCGGGCGATGTCCTGGTAGCGCTCCGGGGCGATGTACTTGTTGTACTTCGGCCAAGAGGTGGGCTCCTCAGGAATCTGGCCGTTGTAGCGGATCACGTACGGCAGCAGGATGGAGTTGGTACGGCCGTGGGCGATGTGGCACAGAGCGCCGATGGTGTGGGCCATGCCGTGGCACATGCCGAGGAACGCGGAGCCGAATGCCATGCCGGCCATGGTGGCGGCGTTGTGCATCTTCTCCTGAGCGTCGGTCTTGGCCAGACCAGGCTCGCCGTTGACGGACTCAGCCAGGTTGTCCCAGATGAGCTTGGCCGCGTGCAGGGCCATGCCGTCGGTGAAGTCGTTCGCGTACACGGACACGTAGGCTTCCAGCGAGTGGGTCAGGGCGTCGAAGCCGGCGTCGGAGGCCAGCTTGCGCGGCTGGGTGCGAGCCAGCACCGGGTCCACGATGGCCACGGACGGGGTCAGCGCGTAGTCGGTGATCGGGTACTTGTAGCCGGTCTTGTGATCGGTGATCACGGCGAACGGGGTGACCTCGGAACCGGTGCCGGAGGAGGTCGGGATGCACACGAGCTTGGCCTTCTTGCCCAGCGGCGGGATCTTGAAGGCGCGCTTACGGATATCGAAGAACTTCTCGCGCACGTCGGAGAAGGCGATTTCCGGGTGCTCGTAGAGCAGCCACATGATCTTGGAGGCGTCCATCGGGGAGCCGCCGCCGACCGCGATGATCGTGTCCGGCTCGAACTCCTCGCGCATCATCTCCGCGCCCTTTTCGACGGTCTCGACGGAGGGCTCCGGCTCGACGTAGTCGATGATGCGGAAGGTCACGCGGTTGGAGCGGGCGCGCAGCTGGTCGATGACCTTGTCGACAATGCCGAGCTGCTCCATGACCTTATCGCACACGATGACGGCCTTCTCGATGCCGTACATGTCGCGCAGGTACTTGATGGCGTTCGGCTCGAAGTAGGTCTTGGCCGGGATCTTGAACCACTGCATGTTGTTGTTCCTCCGAGCAATGCGCTTGATATTGACGAGATTCACGGCCTGCACGTTGCCGGACACCGAGTTGCCACCGTAGGAGCCGCAGCCCAGGGTCAGCGACGGGGCGATGGCGTTGTAGATGTCGCCGATGCCGCCGAGGGAGGAAGGCTGGTTCCAGATGATGCGGCAGGCGTGCATACGGACGCCGTACTCACGCACGAGCTCCTGGTTGTTGGTGTGGATGGCGGCGGTGTGGCCGGCACCCAGCTTGAGCATCTTCTCGCACATCTCGAAGGCCTGCTCCTTGTTGTCTGCCTTGAGCACAGCCTGCACTGGAGCGAGCTTCTCGTGGGTCAGCGGCTCGTCGTCGGAGACTTCCTTGCACTCGGCAGCCAGAATGGTGGCGTCGGCCGGAATCTCGAAGCCGGCGGCTTTGGCGATGAACTGCGGGGACTTGCCCGGCACCACGGAGTTCAGCACGGGCTTGACGCCGGAACCGGCGGTGCAGCCAAACATGTACTGCTCCAGCTTGGCCTTCTCTTCGGCGTTGACGAAGTAGGCCTTGCGAACCTTGAGCTCCTTGATGAGCTGGTCGTAGACGTCCTTGTGGGCGATGATGGCCTGCTCGGTGGCGCAGATCATGCCGTAATCGAAATGCTTGGAGAGCACCAGATCGTTGGCGGCACGCACGATGTCCACATCGGAATCAACATAGGCCGGGGCGTTGCCGGCACCCACGCCGAGGGCGGGCTTGCCGGAGGAGTAAGCGGCCTTGACCATGCCCGGACCACCGGTGGCGAGGATCGTGGCCACACCCGGGTGCTGCATCAGCGCGCCGGTGGCCTGGATGGACGGGTGCTCGATCCACTGGATACAGTTCTCGGGGGCACCGGCCTCGATAGCGGCGTCGCGCACAATCTTGGCGGCCTCGACGGAGCACTTCTGTGCGCCGGGGTGGAAGCCGAAGACGATCGGGCAGCGGGTCTTCAGGGCGATGAGGGACTTGAAGATGGCGGTGGAGGTCGGGTTGGTGACCGGGGTGACGCCGGCAACCACGCCGACGGGCTCGGCGACCTCATCGATGCCCATCACGTCGTCTTCGCGGATGATGCCGACGGTCTTCTGGCCGGCCAGATAGTTGGTGACGTGCTCGCAGGCGAAGATGTTCTTGGTGGCCTTGTCTTCCACGAGACCACGGCCGGTCTCGTCGACAGCCATCTTGGCGAGAACGAGGTGCTTGTTCAGAGCGGCGATGGATGCCTTGGCGACGATACGATCAACTTGCTTCTGGTCGAGGTTCTCGAATTCGTCGAGAGCCTTCTTGGCGCGGGCAACCAGCGCGTCAACCTCGGCCTCAGCTGCGGCCTGCTTCTCTTCTGGGGTCGGCTTGGCAGCTTCGACCTTCGTCTTTGCTTCTGCCACTTGGGGTCCTCCTCGATCTTCTTGGGGTATATGGCAAAGTTCTGGGCCATCGCCTCGTCACCTCAGTTGCACCAGCGGAATACCGCCTCAGTAACCGAAAATGACCGGTGATGCGTTGTCACATTGCATATGTGACCTGAGTCACAATATACCGAACGGTTTGGCACGATGCATACGCACAAAATCGACGGCGTTTCACGTGCGATATTGAACAGTTTTTGTTAGGAGTTGTGCGAAATATCGAACAAATCCTCACTTTATTCGGCGATTTGGTACTTTTTGTTCACTTTTTACCGAAAATCACATGCTCGCAAACAACGCAATCCGACAACTTTTTTAAATCAAGTTTACAAAAGTACTCATTTTTCCACATTTCTAGAAAATTGATTTAACAAAGTACCCAAAATCGCCTGCAAATATACGATTGTTGCCCCATAACCTCCGCGTCGAGGCACATGAAAGCCACTTTCATAAAGTATACTTGCATAGATCTCATCGCACAAAGGGGTAAATATGAAGGCAATGCCATCGACCGCAGTGAAAGCGCACAACCGCAGTGCCATGACCCAGTATCTGTATGGCCATAGCCATGTCACCAAGCAGGAACTGGAACGCGAACTCGGCCTCAGCCTGCCCACCATCACCCAAAATCTGCGCGCCCTAGAAGATGACGGACTCATCCGCAAAGGCGAACTGCAGGATTCCACCGGCGGGCGCAAGGCGCAAAATTATGAGTTCAATCCCGATCATCGCACCGCCATCGGCGTAGTGATGCGGTCCAACGAACTGCGCCTGTGCGCGATCAACCTGTACGGCAACGTCATCGAAAAGCGCAACGATGCCCTGCCTTACCGCAACACCAACGTCTACTACCAGCGTATCGGCGGCATCATCAACAACTTCGCCGCCGACCTCGAAAAGAAGCACGGCAAGGTGCTCGGCGTCTCGTTCGCCATCCAAGGCATCCTCTCCCCCGACGCCACCACCATCACCTTCGGCACCATTATGGGCAACACTGGGCTCACGCTCGAAACCATCAGCCAATCGGTCCATTACCCGTGCATGATGATCCACGATTCCGATGCCTCAGCCATGGCCGAACTCTGGTTCGACTCCACGCTCACCGATGCGGTGTGCGTCTATCTGGAGCGACGCCCAGGTGGCGCGGTGATTGTGGGAGGCAAGCTGTATCAAGGCCCGAACCAGTGCAACGGTGCCCTCGAACACATGACGCTGGTGCCGGGCGGCCGCGAATGCTACTGCGGCCAGCGCGGTTGCATGGACACCTACTGCTCGCCGGAGACCTTGCCCGAGGATTACGAAAGCATTCCCGGCTTCTTCAGCGTGCTTGAGCAGGGCGAGCGGCATCATCGCGAGCGCATGGACGAGTGGCTGGATTACGTGGCGCAGGCCATCGTCAACGCGCGATCCATCATCGCGGGCGACGTGATTGTCGGCGGTGAAGCAGCCCAGCATCTTGAAGACAGCGACATCGAAGATCTGAAGGCGCGCGTCATCAATCGTAGCCCGTTCGGCACCGACCATTTCAATCTGCGCAAAAGCTACTGCGCCGAAGATCAGAACATCATCGGTGCCGCGTTGCGGTTCGCCGAGAATTATCTCGACGATATCTGTGGTGCTGCGGAGCGCGGCAGGAAATCAAGGGCTTCCACCAAAAGTGACAACACGTCTACAATGGAGTTATGAGAAATCCACCGTTGCATCGTTACGCCACTCGCCCAGGGCTGTACTTCACTGACGACGGTGGTGCTGACGTCGTTGTTCGTTCCGAAACCGCCGACCAGGTTTGGCTGTGCGTGCTGGAGCCCATTGACGAGTCCAGCGCTTTCTTCCAAGACGCCATCCGCCTGTTCGAGGACCCGAATATCTCCTTTATCCAGCAGATTCATGAGTTTCCGGTATGCACGCGCATCATCGATCATCTGTATCTGCGCGAGACCCTGTTCCGCATGACCGGGCCGAACTACGGCCTGTGGTACGTGCACCTGCCCAAAGCATGGGACGGCATGCGTTATGGCTACCGCGTGGACGGCGCATGGGACCCGAAACACGGCGTGCGCTTCAATCCATACAAATTCCTGCTTGACCCGTATGGCAAGGGCAT
>JAIJEI010000145.1 GCA_022739095.1 Bifidobacterium sp. | reverse complement strand
GTCCAGCTTTGCGGATGTGCCGGTCAACCCCAAGGATCGCTACGATGCAATGACCGACTACCTCGGCCGCGTGGGTCAGTTTGGCCCCTGCATGATGCGTTGCTCCGCCTCCACTCAGGTCAGCATTGATTATGTGGATGAGCGCGACTCCATCGAAAAGTTGCGTCTGGGCACAGTTATCGGCCCGATTCTGGCCTACTTCTTCCGTAACGCCCCATATTTCGAGGGCGAGACGAACCCATGGCCGCTGCTGCGCCAGCGTATGTGGGATTATCTGGACTTCCAGCGCACCAATGTGCTGCCTGGTCTGTTCGATGCTCGTTATGGTTGGGAGGATTACGCCATCGACGTGTTGTCCACGCCGCTTATGTTCGCTGACCTGACCCATACCCCTGAAGCTGTGGCTTCTGGAGCAAGCCCCAAGGAACTGCATCGCCCGGCCTTCCGTGAGAACGCGGGGGAGGTGTACCCGGACCGCGAACTCAACCCGTACGAGATCAACCACATCATCTCCACGCACTTCAATGACGTACGTCTGAAGAACTTCATCGAGCTTCGCCACTGGGATTCCTTGCCTATCGAGCGTGCCGAACGTCTGACGGAGATTGTGTCCTCTCTGTTCTACGTGCCTGAGCACCGTGAACGTCTGGAAAGCTACTTCGAGGGCATCAGCGAGGAAGAGGTGTTCGAAGCCAAGGCCAACATCCAGGCCCACGGTCGCGAGGCTTCGCCATACGGCCAGCCGCTCGATTTCTGGAAGGAATTCCTGGGGCTCGAAGGCCTTTTGTCCGACATTCCCGGCGATCTGAAGCACCCCGACGTATTCCAGGAGTAAGCGAAGAAGCATATACAGAAAAATCTATTGCGCGATATCGGTGTCGAAGGCATGACAGAATGTTATGTTTTGGCACCGTTTTGCATATCCGGCCAAGGATATTGGATGTGTTTTGCGCATGGGAGTGGGGAGAATGCGGATAGACGGACAGCCTCGAGACATGATTACCACCGTGCTCGACGCGTTCGCCGCTGTGTCTGAAGAAACCGGCAAGCCGATGGTCACCGTGCTCATCAGCTCCAAGCCGCAGGTGCTGCCCGCCTCCCGCAACTGCGTCGCCGCGTTCGGGTGGTTCGGGCTCCGTGCGGTGAGTGGGCCGCGGCCGTATGATGGAAGCGCGGGTGGTCCGGGATTGGTCCGGGACTGTTGGATGCGGCGGGAGGTGTCATGGTTCCTATCGAGCACGTGTACGACCAGATTCGCGCGTTTGCCGCTGATGCCGGCGCTCGCAAGGTCGTGCTGTTCGGTTCTCGCGCAAAGGGCGTGAACCGGCCTAAAAGCGATATCGATCTTGCCGTGGCCGGTTGCCCCGATTTCAATCGCTTGGAGCAGAACCTTCAGGACAATCTGTGGTCACTGCTTAAAGTTGATGTCATCAATCTGGATGAGCCGATTTCTTCATCGCTGAGGGCGGAGATTGAGCGTAGCGGAAAGGTGCTGTATGAAAAAGTATGAGAATTACGTTTCCGCACTGAAGTCGCTGCGCAAGGCTCCCGAACAGGATCTCAGCAATGATTTCATCCAGAGCGGCATCATTGACAAGTTCGGGTTGCAGTTTGAGCTTGGTTGGAAACTGTTCAAGGCGCTGCTGGCTTATGAGGGAGACCCTGTTTCCGCTTCCGGCTCTCCGCGAGATGTGCTCAAAACCGCTTTCCAATATTACGATTTTATGGACGAATCGTTGTGGCTGTGTATGCTGCGCGATCGCAATGATTCTGCTCATATCTATGATGAAGGACGAGCTCGGCGTCTTGTGGACGCCATCATCGCTGATTACATCCCCGAGTTTGAGCGTGCAAATCAGGGGTTGGTCGCTCGCTACGGTGAAGCATTGAACGATTAGCGTGACAGGTATGGCATCGGGCGCGCTGGGTGTTGGCGAACGAATTAATGGGGTGAACCTCGGCAATTGGCTGGTGCTGGAAAAGTGGATGAAGCCGGGGATTTTTGCCGCCAGCGGCGAAGCGGACGAGATCTGGCTGCATCGGGCTACGAAGTCGGCTGAGCTGGAGGCTCTGCTGACGCGGCATCGCGACACGTATATTACCGAGGCCGATTTCCGGAACATTGCCGCACATGGCTGCAATCTGGTGCGTATTCCAGTGCCGTATTTTATCTTCGGGGATGTGCCCGGTCACCCGGGCTGCATCGAGTATTTGGACAGGGCGTTCGACTGGGCCGAGCGTACCGGTCTCAAGATTCTTATCGACCTGCACACGGTGCCCGGCTCACAGAACGGATTCGACAACGGCGGCCTCACCGGCGTGGTGCGCTGGCATCATAGCCCGCGAGCGGTCGCCTATGCGCTGGATGTGCTGACTCGTTTGGCCAAACGGTACCGTGATCGTGCGGCGCTGTTCGGCATCGAAGTGCTGAATGAGCCGATTGACTGGCTGACGTATGCCATGTCACCATCGAGCAGGCAGGCAAAGGATAGCTTTGAAGCACGGAGGAGTAGGCCGATTCCAATGGCGTTCCTCAAGCGTTTCTACCGCGAGGCGTACCACCGGTTGCGCCCGATTCTGGCAGGGAATCAAGTCATCGTGTTCCATGACGGCTTCCGGCTGGGCCGTTGGCGGGACTGGCTCGTGCGCGAGGGTATGCAGGGCGTCATGCTCGATACGCATGTCTATCTGGTCATGGCCGAGCAATTCTCGCTGTTCCGTCTGATCCCGGATCGGTGGCTGATGGGCTGGTATCGCTTGTTCGTGCGCTGGAACGAACGCCGCATCCGTCGGGCCGCGCGCTATACGCCGGTGATTGTAGGGGAGTGGTGTGTGGCCAACAATCTGGTGAACCGAACCCCTTCAGCGAGGAATGCCGTCTATCGCGAGGTCGCCGCCATGCAGCGCAAAGCGTGGAGCGCATCTGCCGGGCAGATCTACTGGAGCTACCAACTGCGCGACAATCGCGCTTTCCTGCCCACCATCGACCCGCAATCCGACACGTCACGGCTCGACCCATGGGATCTCACCCACGTCTGGCACGCCGGTTGGATGGCGTGCAACCGCACCAATTAGCGATATCCCTCCCAAAGGGGCAGAGGCATCAGCACATCCTCGCAGTCGGCCCACATGGTATTGAGATTTTGGCCGGGGGAGCGCAGCCAACGCAGCTGAATGCCGTCCATCATGGCGAAGCCGGACTGCAGCAGGTGCTCGATATTCACATCTTCCGGCACGGCCCAGTTGATGTTGAGCGCCATGGTGACCGTGCGGCGCTCGCGGTCGGCGAAATAATCGTGCGCGGGGTGGGCCGGGTCGAGCGCCTCGGCGCTCAGCGTGGAGAACATATGCACCAACGTGGGCCTTTTGTTGTTCACCGCCACCACCTGACGCCACATATCCGCGATAAGCGGGCGCTCCTGGGCGATCATTGCGACATTGATCGATTCGGTGATCCGGTCGTATTCCTCGGTCAGCGCCAGCTTGAGCAGTCCCTCCTTGCTGCCCGCGTAATGCAGCACGCCGGCCTTGGTGAGCCCCACTTCGGTGGCGATACGTTGCAGAGACGTGCCGTAATAGCCGAGTTTGCCAAACGATTCGACGGCGGCGTCGAGAATCGCGGTGCGGCGATCGGTATCGGTGAGGGAGGGGATGTTCATACAGGCAACCTTACGGTCGGTTAGTAGTGATTCCAAATGATTTCGGTGTGTTGTGACACATATTTTGATAATCTACCTACCAACCGGTTGGTCGAGAGAAAACGGCAGTCGAGATTCGTGGAGGAACCTCGAACAACAGCCAGACAGTCCGGCCGAATCGGAGCCAACGCATATCGGACAACCGCACAACTCAAGAAACTCAAGGAAAGAGGAATCATGAGCGAGTCCACCTACCCGTCCGTCAAGGATTTGACTCTTGAAGAGAAGGCATCCCTCACCTCGGGCGGTGACTCCTGGCATCTGCAGGGCGTGGAGTCCAAAGGCATCCCAGGCTACATGATCACTGACGGCCCCCACGGTCTCAGGAAATCCCTGGCCTCCAGCACCGGCGAAACCGATCTGAACAACTCCGTGCCCGCCACCTGCTTCCCGCCGGCGGCCGGCCTGTCCAGCTCCTGGAATCCGGAACTCATCCACAAGGTCGGCGAGGCGATGGCCGAGGAGTGCATCCAGGAAAAGGTGGCCGTCATTCTGGGACCCGGCGTCAACATCAAGCGCAACCCGCTCGGCGGTCGCTGTTTCGAATACTGGTCCGAAGACCCGTATCTCGCCGGCCATGAGGCGGTCGGCATCGTCGCCGGCGTGCAGTCCAAGGGCGTGGGCACGTCGCTCAAGCACTTCGCCGCCAACAATCAGGAAACCGACCGTCTGCGCGTCGATGCGCGCATCAGCCAGCGTGCCTTGCGCGAAATTTACTTCCCGGCCTTCGAGTACATCGTCAAGAAAGCTCAGCCGTGGACCATCATGTGCTCCTACAACCGCATCAATGGCGTGCACTCCGCACAAAACCATTGGCTGCTGACCGACGTGCTGCGCGACGAGTGGGGCTTCGAGGGCATCGTCATGTCCGATTGGGGCGCCAATCACGACCGCGTGGCCTCGTTGAACGCCGGCCTCAACCTCGAAATGCCGCCGAGCTACACCGACGACCAGATTGTGTACGCAGTCCGCGACGGTCGTGTTGCCCCGGCCCAGCTTGACCGCATGGCCCAAGGCATGATCGACCTCGTCGACAAGACCCGCGCCGAAATGAGTGCCGACGGCTACCGTTTCGACGTGGACGTGCACGACGAAGTGGCCCACCAGGCCGCCATCGAATCCATCGTCCTGCTCAAGAACGACGATGCGATTCTTCCGCTGAACGCTGACCCGGCAGCGGCCCGGAAGATCGCCGTCATCGGCGAATTCGCCCGCACCCCGCGTTACCAGGGCGGCGGATCCTCCCACATCACCCCCACCAAGATGACCAGCTTCCTCGACACGCTCGCCGAACGCGGTATCAAGGCCGACTTCGCCCCCGGCTTCACGCTCGATCTGGAACCGGCAGACCCGGCCCTCGAATCCGAGGCCGTCGAAACCGCCAAGAACGCCGACGTGGTCCTCATGTTCCTAGGCCTGCCGGAAGCCGCGGAATCCGAAGGCTTCGACCGCGACACCCTCGACATGCCCGCCAAGCAGATCACTCTGCTCGAACAGGTGGCCGCCGCAAACAAGAACGTCGTGGTCGTGCTGTCCAACGGATCAGTGGTCTCCGTGGCCCCGTGGGCCAAGAACGCCAAGGGCATCCTCGAATCCTGGCTGCTCGGCCAAGCCGGTGGCCTGGCGCTCGCCGATGTGATCTTCGGCCAGGCCAGCCCGTCCGGCAAGCTCGCCCAGTCGATTCCGCTGGACATCAACGATGACCCGAGCATGCTGAACT
>JAIJEI010000144.1 GCA_022739095.1 Bifidobacterium sp. | reverse complement strand
GGGTTGGTGGTGCCGCCGGTCGGCGTCTCCTCGGTGATCGGCAGTTCCTTCGGCGTGCCGTACACGGTGGCGGAGGAGGAGAAGATGATCTTCTTGACGTCGTGCTTCTTCATCACCTTGAGCAGCACAAGCGTGGAGTACAGGTTGTTGTCGTAGTATTCGATCGGCTTGGCCACGGACTCGCCCACGGCCTTGAGACCGGCGAAATGGATGACCCAGTCGATGTCGTTTTCGGTGAAGACGCGTTCCATAAGCGCCTCATCGCGCACGTCACCGTCGTAACGCTTGACCGGCTTGCCGGTGATCTGCTCGACGCGCTCAAGCGCCACGGGAGACGAGTTGCCGTAGTTATCTACGGAAATAACGTCGTAGCCCTTGTTGAGCAGTTCGATGTCGGTGTGGGTGGCAATGAATCCAGCACCGCCCGTAACCAGAACAGTGGTCATGTTTCCTCCTTTGGAAGGACTTGCCTTCGGTTTTCCTTCAGTATTGAGCTTACTTCACTTGCCCTGTTTCACCTAGCGGCAAAACCAAGGCTTTCGAGGAATGTTTGCGTGGTGGCTTTCTGCTTGAAGACGGCCGTGTTGCCGAGGATGCGGTAGCAGACGCTGCCGAGCTCGTCGCATACGGCTTGGTGGATGGCCTCGCGGTCGCGGTTTCCGGCCAATGTTTCAGCGAGTTCGCCCCATTCGAGACTGAATTCGCTGACTTCATCGGGCAGATCGCGGCCTTCGGCGAGCGCCTCTTCGACGACGCCGAGCTGGTCGACGAGCCGTCCGGGAAGAATGAACAAGCCTTGGGCTTCGATCAGTCCGATCGGCTCCTGCTTGACCGGCCAGTATTCGGGGTGTGCATGGAAAACACCTTCCGGGTACTCGTCGCTGATCGCATTGTTGCGGAAGATGAGACTCATCTCATAGCCGCGTTCGGTGATGATCGCGCTGGGCGAGAGGGCGGATTGGCGGTTGCCGTCCGCGTCATGGCTGGCGATGCCGTTCGCCGCGTCGTCATAACCGACCCATGCCTCGCGGATGATGTCGGATACGTCGATGATGCTCTGGCGGTTTTTCGACACCACGCGTACGGCGGTACCGGGCCAGTCGAGGATTTCGACCACGGCGTCCGGATAGTCGGCGAGTGCGAAGGCGGCCCAGGTGGCGGCCTTGTGCATCGGCAGCAGTTCGCCGCCGCCCTGGTAGTGGTCGTGGGCGAGCACCGAGCCGCCGATACGGGGCAACGCGGCGTTGCATCCGAGGAAGTATCCGGGGAAGCGGTCCACGAAGTCGAGCAGATGGCCGAAAGTGTCGCGGTCCACGTGCATCGACATGTGGTCGGTGTTCACGCAGATGCCGTGCTGGTCGAAGTAGCCGTAGGGCGAGAACTGCCAGAACCATGACTCACCGCCGAGCGTGACCGGCAGGGTGCGCAGCGTGCGCTTGTCGCGTCCGGCGAAGCCCTCGTTCTCATGGCAGATCGTGCACTTCGGGTAGCCGCCGGCCACGGCGTTGCCGGCCGCCGCCTTCTTCATGTTCTTGAATTCGGGTTTGGCGAGGTTGATGGTCACCGTCAACCCGTGCGAGTCGAAGCGCGGGTTCCGGTCGAGCTGGGCACGCTTGACATAATTGTTGGCCACGCAGTAGTCGTAGAACCATTGCATGGCGGCCATGCCGCCATCCCGGTGCTCGACGAGCAGGAACCGGTCGTCGAGATCGGCGGGGTTGGCGGAGAGGATGCCCATGATGGTGTCGGCGTAGGCCGGGCCTTCCTCCGGCTCGAAGAGGCCGGCGGTTGTGGCGGCGGCGCGGAAGGCGGCGAGTAGGGGGTCGGGGGTCTTTCCGTCAGAGGGGGCCTGGCTTCGGCTGCCGACAATGTCCTGGACTACGTCTGACACTGACGCCACCGACGTTGTGGTTTTGGGTCCGGGGTAGGAATCCAGGTGGAAGAGGGCGAAGATTTGGTTGCGGGTCCAGTCTGCGTTGCGTGGGTCGAGGTCGAGATGATCCAAGGCGTAATCGACTAGGGCGTCGATGCTGGCGTATACCTCGGTCAGCTGATCGCTCATTGCTCGGCCTCCTCCATAATGGTTCGGGTATGGTTCGGCTGACTGCTCACCTGGCGGCCTCCATGATGTCGGCTACGATGGCGCGGGTTTCGCCGGCCTTCTGCTCCATCTCCTGCACGAGTTTGATCTGGGTGCGGGTGCGCACCAGATTGTGCTCGGGGTACTTGGTGGCAAAGTAGATATCGCCTTCCAAGTAGTCGGAGAGAAAGCGCATGCCGCATTCCATGGTGAGCAGGTTGCCGCTGAACGGCAGCAGTTCGGCCTCGCGCGCGGTGATGCTGCCGCGTAGTTCGCCCACGAAGCCTTCCGCGTAGGCGCGGAACAGCTCGGTGCTGAAATGCACCTTGCTGAGGTCCTTTTCGTCTTCCAGAGCAGTGGACGCACCAAAGCGTATGGAATCGCCGAAGTCGAACAGCATGGAGCCGGGCATGATGGTGTCGAGATCGATGATCGCACGCGCCTTGCCGGTGGTGGCGTCCATGAGGATGTTGTTGAGTTTGGTGTCGTTGTGGGTCACGCGCAGCGGAATCGAACCGTCCCTGAGCCCATCCATCACGACGGCATACTGGTCGGCGTGGCTCAGATAGAAGTCGATTTCCGGCTGGCATGCGGCGGCGCGACCGAGCTTGTCCGCGGCGAGGGCGGCCTTGAAGTCCTCGAAACGATGCGGGGTGTCGTGGAAGTGGGCGATGGTTTCGGTCAGCTGGCTGGCGTCGAATTCGGACAGGAAGTTCTGGAAGTCGCCGAATGCGCTGCCGGCCTCGCGGAACACGTCCGGGTTCGGTACGAGGTTGTACGACACGGTATGTTCGATGAACTTGTAGACGCGCCATGCACCGCCATCGATCTCGGCCCAAGTGGCACCGGAGGTGGTGGGCACAATGTCCAGCGTCTCCTTGCCCTTAGCCTTGAGAGTGGAGGTGACCAGTTCGACATTGCGCATCAGATTCACCGTATCGGGGAAGATGCTGGTGTTCATCCGCTGCAGGATGTAACGGGGGCCGTCCGTGGTCACCAGATAGGTGGTGTTGATATGGCCGTCTCCGTAAGGTTCGATGCCGGTCACGGCACCTTCCAGCGCAAAATGCGAGGCGACACCGAATAAAACTTCATTGCTTTCGGTCATGATGGGTCCGTTCTCCAAAACGCGGGTATCAGGCTTCACGCCATGCGATGCCGCTGTCGGGCAGGTCGAAGTCCTCGGTGGTGCCATCGGCCAGAGTCACCGTGGTCCGCTGCGGCTGATCGGTGTTGTTGATTACGCAGTACAACCCTTGCTCGGGGAAGTGCGCCACCTCGCACTCCGGGTTGGATGAGCTCCAAGCCGCATACTTGTCTTCGTTGTGGGAGGCATAGAACAGCACGCGTTCCAGCAGTCGGGCGTTGGCCGCCGAATAAGGCAGACCGGAGATGTATACACCGCGGCCTTCGCCATAATCATTGGTCGCGAGCTGCACCTGCCCGCCGTCCGCGCGCAGCAGGGTCACGTTTTCATTGACCGGATACGTGTTGAGCACGGGTTCGCCGAAATCGATGCCGCCCAACGGCTTGATGGACTGGCCACCGCCGCAACCGCTCAGCGGGATGCAGTAGCCGGCCTGTTCCCAAGCCTCGCGGGTCGCCGGGTCGACCGGCACATCGGCGGTGATGAAGTGGTCCGGCACCACCGGTGGGAAGTACTTGTCCACGGAGAGGGTCTGATAGCGCTCCTCGTCCACGCCAATCACGTCGGCCAGCTGGAAGAACCGGCCCGCTTGGAAGCGCGGTGCCGAGCTCGGCTCGCCCACGCCCACGAACGCGCCGCCGCCACGCACCCAGGCGCGCACGGTTTCCACGAGCTTCGGGTTGGTCCACACGTCGCCGCCGGTGAATGCGGTGTCGACCGGGCCGCCGTTGATGATCACATCGATATCGCTATCGATGCCATGCGCGAGTACGTCGTCGAAGCTGATGAACCGCACGTTCACGCGCATGCCGGACAGGGATTCCAGAATGCCGTAGTAGGAGTAGGTCTGCTTGTTGGGCAGGGCGTGCGCCACGGTGAACGCCATCCAGGAGCGCATCTTGCCCCAGGAATTCAGAATCGCCACGTTGAGCTCGCCTTCGGCGGCCACCCCACCGGTGCGGTCGTGGATGTCGCGGAATTCGTTGGCGATATGGGTCACCGTGTCCACGAACTTCGGGAACTTGGCGGCCAGGGAGAGGTAGCCGCCGTAGCCCATGCGGCTGATCGGCGAACGCAGGATCGCGCGGCGGGCCTTGCGCCAGTTGTCGAGGCCTTCGATGCTCGGATCATTGCCCTCGTAGAACGTGTCGGGGAAGAAGTACGGCAGGAAGCGGCCTTCGGTGTACCTGACGCCCGGAATATCGGCGATCATGCGGGTGGTGGTGCCGTCGCCGATGGATCCGACCACGGCGTCCAGGCCGAGCTCGTCGAATCCATCCTTGTACGGTTCGGTGCCGATCCACTGGTCGCCGAGGAACATCATCGTCTCTTTGCCGGCGGCGTGGGACATGTCGGCGAGCTGCTTGACGTTTTCGCGCACAAAGCCGGAGAGGAAGTCGATCCAGTCGCGCTGGGCCTTTCTGGGCACACGCCATGCGGAGTTGTAGGCACCGCCGTCCACGAAGTCCTCCGGGCGCAGGCGGTAGCCGTACTTGGCTTCGAAATCATCCAGCGCACGCGGGCTTACGGTGCAGGCGCAACCGAACCAGTCGACGACCTTTTCGCGGCGCTTTTCATCGAACAGGAGCGTGAACTGGTAGAAGAACGTGGTGAATCGCACCACATCGGTCTGCGGGCTGTCCTTAAGCCACTGCTCGAACGTGTCGAATACGAACTTGCGGGTGGCCGGATGGTAGATGTCGAACGGGATCTCGTGTTCCTTGTCGCCCCAGTCGTTGGTCAGGTGGTTGTACATCTCGACTGGGTCCCAGATGATGTAGGCCAGGAAGCTCACCGTGTATTCGTGCATCGGCACGGCCGCGGTCACGTGCACGGTGTCCTCGCCCGGGTCGAGCGTCCAGCCGGACGGGTCCACGACCTCGCCCGTGGTGCGATCCACGACCTCCCAGTACCGGTGCGGGTCGGCGTCGCGGTTAGGCTTGAGCTGTTCCTCGAAGAAGCCGTCCATCAGCGGCATATCCACCGCGTTGGACTCGGCCAGGATACGGGCGGTCAGCAGGTAGACCTGCGGGGTCTCGTCCATGTGCAGGGTGATCCACTCGTTGTGGGCGCGGGTCGGGAAGTAGGCGCTGTAGATTTTCTTGCCGAGAGCGAGCACTGCCTCGTCCAGATGCGTGCCGTCGGAGTTGCGGATGGCGTCCGCACCCCACAATTCGGCGAGTTCCTTGGTCTTTTCGGCGAAATTCTCTTCACTGGG
>JAIJEI010000143.1 GCA_022739095.1 Bifidobacterium sp. | reverse complement strand
TCATCATGGCGATCGTCGTCAACGGTCGGGTCGGCCCAGTGGCCGGCCTTGCGTTCGGCCATCATCGCGTCGCGCACGGCGGCACGGGCGTCCATCATCTCGTGGTATTGGGCACGACGTTCGGCGTTGGAGCGGCGGTGCGTGCGCGGGTCCTGCTCCTCGAGACGCAGATCCTTGCCTCGGGCACCAAGGTTGGAGCCGTCGAGCATTTCGGCACCGGCGGAGATGGTCGGATCCCAATCGAATTCGACCATGCGGACACCGCGACCGATGCGCACTTCGTCGCCAGGGTGAGCACCCTTGCGGCGCAACTCGTCCTCCACGCCCAGCTTGGCCAAACGGTCAGCCAGGTAGCCCACGGCCTCGTCGTTGTCGAAGTTGGTCTGCATGACCCAGCGCTCCGGCTTGACGCCACGCACCTCAAAGAACACTTCGCCATTGCCGAGTTCGCGGCGCTCGACCGTGAACTCAAGCGCACTGCCACCCTCGTCAGCACGACGCGGACGGCGGCCCTTGGTCTCCAATGGCTTGATGACCACGCGAGCCTCCTCTTCGGCCTGCTCGCGGTTGGCCACTTCCTCACGCATCTCGTGCACCAGCGCAGACAACGCGAAGTTGAGCTCCTTCAGACCCTCATGTGAGGCAGTGGAGATCTCAAAGACCTTCAGCCCGAGCTTCTCGAACTCCGGACGCACGAACTCGGCCAATTCCTTGGCCTCGGGCACATCGATCTTGTTCAGGATCACGATGCGCGGGCGTTCGGGAATCGGAATGGCACCCAACGGCAGCTCGAGCTTGTCGGCGTAGAGCGCCAACTCGTTTTCCAGCGCGTGGTAGTCGGACATCGGGTCGCGATCCGGTTCAAGCGTGGCGCAATCGATCACGTGGGCGATGATTTCGGTACGTTCGATGTGGCGCAGGAACTCCAGTCCCAGGCCCTTGCCTTCGGAGGCGCCCGGAATCAGGCCCGGCACGTCGGCGATGGTGTATCGAGAGTCGCCGGCGATGACGACGCCGAGATTCGGCACCAGCGTGGTGAATGGGTAGTCGGCGATCTTCGGCTTGGCGGAACTCATCGCCGCAATCAGGGACGACTTTCCGGCCGAGGGGAAACCGACCAGCGCCACGTCGGCGATGGACTTCAGTTCCAGAATCACGTCGCGTTCCTCGCCGAGTTCGCCGAGCAGGGCGAAGCCGGGGGCGCGGCGGGTCTTGTTAGCCAGGGCGATGTTGCCGAGGCCGCCGGCACCACCCTGGGCGACGACGCAGCGGTCGCCCTCGTGACGCAAGTCGGCGAGCTGTGCGCCGGGATGCTTGGATTTGCCCTGTTCGCCGCGCGCCTCAAAGACGACGGTGCCGCAGGGCACGGGCAGAATCAGGTCCTCGCCCTTGGAGCCGTCCTTATTGTCACCCAGGCCCATGGTGCCGCTGCCGGCGACACGATGCGGCATGAAACGATAGTCGAGCAGGCTGGTGGCGTTACGGTCGGCCACGAACACCACAGAACCGCCGTCGCCGCCATTGCCGCCGTTCGGGCCGGCCAACGGCTTGTATTTCTCACGACGGATGCCGGCCGAACCGTTGCCACCATCGCCGCCCTTGACATGGACGGTTACTCGATCCACAAAATCACTCATATTGATCACCTTACAAAAAAGCCGCGTCCTTACGGGCGCGGCTTGAAAAAACTTGATGCTATATCGCTCAGGCGATGACGTCGACAACCTTGCGGTCGCGACGCACACCGAACTTCACGGAGCCATCGGTGAGGGCGAACAGCGTGTGATCCTTGCCCATGCCGACGTTGTGGCCCGGGTGGAAGTTGGTGCCACGCTGGCGAACGATGATGTTGCCGGCCACGACGGCTTCGCCGCCGAACTTCTTCACGCCAAGGTATTGCGGGTTAGAATCGCGACCGTTGCGAGAGCTGGACGCACCCTTCTTATGTGCCATGATTCATGGTCCTTTCTATAACTCAGGCAATCGCCGTGATCTTGACGATAGTCAGCTTCTGGCGGTGACCCTTACGGCGAGCAACACCAGTCTTGTTCTTGTACTTCTGGATGTCAATCTTCGGGCCCTTGGCTTCGTCGTTCACAACCTCAGCCTTGACGGACACCTTGGCCAGATCGGCGGCGGCAAGGGTGACCTTGTCACCATCGACAACGAGGGAGACCGGGAATTCCACGGTATCGCCCTTCTTGGCGTCGAGACGGTTCACGAGGATGACGTCGCCAACCTCGACCTTTTCCTGATGGCCACCGGCCTTCACAATCGCGTACATTATCGTTCCTTTTATGTTTTGGAAAGCTACCTTGCCTAACACGCACCGAGCCTGCGGTCAGACACCGAGTTTCGAATCTACACCACCATGCGGACTAAATCAAATGATTTTGCCCGCGTGTCAAGCACGACACACCTGTTACTCTTCCGCTTACTCTTCCGCCGTGTTGTTGGCGGCGACGGCGGCGGCGGCAATCTGAGCCAGTTTGGCTTTGACGTCGGCGCTGGAACCAGCCGGTTCAGGAGCGGGAGCGGTGCCGCGACCGTGCTTGTTGGTTTTGACGAACGGGTCGCCACCGCGAAGCGCGTAGGGATCGTCGTAGTCGGCCGAAACGGTCGGCTGATCATGCAGGATGAAACCACGGCCCTTGCAGGTCGGGCATTCCTCGGAGAACGCCTCGACCAGACCCTGGCCGATGCGCTTGCGGGTCATCTGCACCAACCCAAGCGAGGTGACTTCGGCCACCTGATGCTTGGTGCGGTCGCGTGCCAGGCATTCGACCAAGCGGCGCAGCACCAAATCGCGGTTGGCGGGCATGACCATATCCACATAGTCGATCATCACCATGCCACCGATATCGCGCAGGCGCAGCTGGCGGGCGATCTCTTCAGACGCCTCCAGGTTGCAACGCGTCACCGTTTCTTCCAAGGACTTGCCCTTGCCGATAAAGCGGCCAGTGTTCACGTCAATGGTGGTCATGGCCTCGGTGCGATCGATGACAATCGAGCCGCCGGACGGCAGATAGACCTGACGCTCCATGCCCTTACGCAGCTGGGAGTCGATGGACCACTTGTCGAACACGTCCTTGCCTTCATGCTCGGCCGGGTCCCACTTCTCCAGCTTGTCCTTCAGGTCGGGGGCCATGGTGTCAAGGTATTCCTCGATACGGTCGTAGACCTTGTCACCTTCCACGATGAGCTTGCTGAAGTCGTCGTTGAAGATGTCGCGCACCACGCGGATGGCCACGTCGGGCTCGCCCTGCAGGAGCTTCGGGCGCTTGCCGTGCCAGAATTCCTCGCGCTTGGCGTTGATGCGCTCCCACTGGCGGGCCAGGGATTCAAGGTCCTTGACGATGGCGTCTTCGGATGCGCCCTCAGCTGCGGTGCGGATGATCACGCCCATGTCTTTCGGGGCGATCTTGGAGACGATGCTCTTCAGACGGCTGCGTTCGCGCTCCGAAAGCTTGCGGCTCACGCCGGTCATGCCACCGGAGGGCACGAGCACCAGGAAGCGGCCGGCAAGCGTGACCTGAGAGGTCAGGCGGGCACCCTTGTGGCCAATCGGGTCCTTAGTGACCTGCACGAGCACCGGGTCGCCGGACTTGAACGCCAGCTCGATGCGGCGCGGCTGGCCTTCGAGACGAGCGGCATCCCAGTTGACCTCGCCGGCGTAGAGCACGCCGTTGCGAGCCTGGCCGATGTCCACGAATGCGGCCTCCATGCTGGGCAGCACGTTCTGCACGCGGCCAAGGTAGATGTTGCCGACGGTCTGTACTTCCTGAATGTCGGAGACATAGTGCTCGACCAGAACATTGTCTTCCACCACGGAAATCTGGGTGTGGTGCTCCTTCTCGCGCACCACCATCAGGCGGTCCACGTTCTCGCGGCGTGCGAGGAAATCCTGTTCCATGAGCTGGCTCTGGCGGCTGCGCTCACGGCGGTTGTCACGGCGGCGCTGCTTCTTGGCCTCGAGACGAGTGGAGCCTTCCACATCGGTGATTTCGTCGATGTACTGCTGTTTGCGGGAGCGGCGGACCAACGACTGTTCGCTGTTCTGACTCTGGTCGTCGGTGCCCTCGCCGTTCTTGCCGCCACGGCGGCGACGGCGACGACGAGTGATGGTCTGCTCCTCATCGTCCTCATCGCGATCACGGTCATGATCATCGCGATCGTCACGACGGCGGGAACGCGTATCCTCGTCATCGTTCTCGGCGGTATCGTGCTCGCCGTTGGCACCGGTTTCGCCGCGTGAGCCACGACGGCGGCGACGGCGCGAACGGGTGCGGGTGGCGTCGGATTCCTCGTCGCCCTCCTCCTCGGCAATCGGCGAGTAGGCGATATCGTCCAGCTCGAGGTCTTCCTCAATCTGCTCGACTTCGGCGGCTGCACGGCGCTCCTGGGCGTTCAGGCGGCGGGAGCGACGGGAACGGCGAGAGTCGGAAGCGTCATCGGAATCGAAATCATCATGGTCCGCGTTGGCGCTGGCATTGGCGTCACCGGCGGCAGCGTTGCGGGAAGCGTCACGAGACGCATCACGGTCGGCGGCATCGCGGCCACGGTCGTCACGGTCGCCACGGCGGCGGCTGCGCAGCTGCGCGTCGTCATCATCGTGGCTGCGCGAGCGGCGGGAGCGACGAGACGGACGTTCGTCGGCGTCAACATCGTCATCACGAGTGTCAGCGGTATCGTGCGCATCCACGGCGGCGGGCAGTACCGGTTCCTGGAAGAGCAGGGACGTCATCGGCTTGCCGCGGCGCACGGTCTCGTGGCCAGAGGGCAGGGATTCGACCGCGTCGAACAGGCGCTCATCCGGGGTATCCTCGTGCGTATCCGCAACTGCACGGCGAGAACGACGGCGAACCGGACGGTCCTCGTCATCATCATCCATATCCATAGACGCACGGCGGGAGCGGGAGCGAACCGGGCGATCCTCGTAGTCATCATCGTCGGACTGGCGGGAGCGAGAGCGGCGGCGAACCGGACGGTCCTCGTCGTAATCGTCATCGTCATCGAAATCATCGGCACTGACCGTGCGGCGCGAACGACGAGGACGATCATCCTCGCTATCCGAGTCGGTCACTGCGGAAGCGGCGCGGCGCGTACGGCGGCGAGTTGGACGTTCGGCGGAATCCTTGGAATCGCTGGATTCATCGGAATCGCCGGAATCGGATGACTTGGAATCGGCCGCGGTGCTGGCATCGGGAAGCGCTGGGGCTTCGAACAGCGGGGTGCGTTCCTGCACTTGCAGTTCCAGAGAAGCACCGGCAGCACCGGTGCCGCGGACCACTCGACGGCCGCCACGACGACGGCGAACAGGTTCGGCGGGCTGGGAGGCGGCGGCAGGCGCAGCGTTCACGGCTGGAGCCGAATCGACATTGGATACGGTTGAATTATCGGTTCCGTCGTTGACGAAACCTTCACGGTTGTCAGTGGGCACAATGCTCCTCGCGGCGCGCTGCATCACGACGCCTA
>JAIJEI010000142.1 GCA_022739095.1 Bifidobacterium sp. | reverse complement strand
GATCATCACCTTCGCCCCCTACTTCCCCGAATACCAGCCGTACGTCAAGGGCACCGGCGCCAAGCTGACCATCGTGCCGGCCGACACCGAGAACTTCCAGATCAACTTCGAGGCGTTCGAGACCGCGCTCAACCCGAACGTGCAGGCCGTGCTCATCAACACCCCGAACAACCCGTCCGGCGCGGTGTATTCGGCGGACACGCTCAAGCGCCTGGCCACGATCCTGACCGCCAAGCAGACCGAATACGGCCACGACATCTTCCTGATCAGCGACGAACCGTACCGCGAAATCGTGTTCGACGGCGCCGCCCAACCCTACCCGGCCAGCTTCTACGCGAACTCGCTGACCTGCTACTCGTGGTCGAAGTCGCTGAGCCTGCCGGGCGAGCGCATCGGCTACGTCGCGGTGAACCCCGCGGCCACCGACGCCGACCTGCTCATGCCGATGATGGGCCAGATCTCGCGCGGCACCGGCCACAACTGCCCACCGAGTTCGATTCAGCTGGGCGTGGCCAAGGTCATCGACCAGACCGCCGACCTCAACGTCTACGAGACGAACATGAACCTGCTCTACGATGCGCTGACCGGCATCGGCTTCGACGTGGTGCGCCCCGGCGGCACGTTCTACATCTTCCCCAAGGCGTTGGAGGACGACGCCGTGGCGTTCTGCATGAAGGCCAAGGAATACGACCTGATCCTCGTGCCGTCCGACAGCTTCGGCGTGCCCGGATACTTCCGCATGGCCTACTGCATCGACACCGAGAAGGTCAAGCGTTCGATCCCCGTGCTCGACAAGTTCGCCCACGAGGTGTACGGCCTGTAAACACGGACCGCGAGTAACAAACACAGGAAAGGGGTTGCCATGGAATACACCGAAGACGCCGATCGTCGCAAACTGCTGCTGCACAGCGCCTATGACTCCGATACGGTCCGGGCCATGGAGCGACCCCTGCTGGACAAAGGCGTGCCGCTGATGCGCATGGCCGCCCAGGCCGCGGTCCACATGGCGGCCGGCATGCTGGACGACGAGGACCTGGCGCTGGAGGACACGTCGATCGTGCTGCTGGCCGGGGCCGGAGACAATGGTGGCGATGGCCTGTTCGCGGCCGCAGCGCTGGCCCAGGAGGGCGCGAATGTCACCGCCATCGCCGTGGGCCGGGCGCTGCATGAGGCCGGGTTCACCGCGTTCGTGCGCGCCGGCGGCAAGGTGCTGGTGCTTGATCCCGCGGCTGATATTCCCGGCTGTGCGTCCGGGTTTTCCGCCGGTGAGGCCGGCGAGCGACTGCAAACCGCCATCGACGTAGCCAGGAAATCGCATCTGATCATCGACGCGATGACCGGCATCGGCATCCAAGGCTCGCTGCGAGGCATTCCCGCCGCGCTCGCCTCCGCCCTTGGGCTCGACGGCGAGGCTCCGGACGAGCCCGCTTTGCCGAACCGCGAATCGTCGGGCGATTTTCCGCTGGTGCTCGCCGTGGATACGCCGTCCGGCGTCGGCGTGAACGACGGTTCTCTACCCGGCCCATACATTCCGGCCACGGTCACGGTCACGTTCGGCGCGATGAAGCCATGCGCGGTGCTGCCGCCCGCCACGTTCGCATGCGGCCGTATCGAGTTGTTCGATTTCGGATTCGATGTCGACGACAAGGATCCGGACGTCGAAGTGGTGGATAATTCGTTCGCATCCGACGCAGTCCGACTCCCCCGGTTCGAGGATTCCAAATACTCCCGTGGTGTGGTGGGTCTGGTGACCGGCTCGCAGCGCTACCCCGGTGCCGCCGTGCTCACCACCAGCGCCGCCGCCCGCGCGAACACCGGCATGGTCCGGTACCTAGGACCGGAGCGCGCACAGAACATGGTGCTTGCCGCGCTGCCGGAAGCTGTGATCGGCAAGGGACATGTGCAGTCCTGGGTCGTGGGGTCCGGCGTGCCCGAGGCCGGTGCCGAGGGTGCCGACGGCGATATGCAGCGGGACACCATAGCCGCATTGCTCAAGCATTACGCGCTCGACACCGAGGACGAGAACAAGGACGCCTACGACATGCCACCGATCGTGGTGGACGCCGGCGCGCTCGACCTGTTGCCGGAGCGCGTGCCCGGTCAGGTGGTGATCACGCCGCATGCCGGCGAGATGGCGAAGCTGCTCAACCGGTTTGAAACCTCCGCCAGCACCGCAGAGCATGCCGATTCGCACGAGCCGTACACCGCCGACGACGTGCGGCTCAACCCGTTGGCCAGCGCGAAGCGCGCCCACGAGCTCACCGGCGCCACCGTATTGCTGAAGGGCGCGGTGACCATCGTGGTGGATGAGGATCATGTCTATGCTTCGGGCAGTGCGCCTGCCTGGCTGGGTACCGCCGGCGCGGGCGACGTGCTGGCTGGTCTGACCGGCGCCCTGCTCGCCCAGCAGGATGATGCGGCCACCACGGCCGAGACCGTGGCCTCGGCCGCATACCTGCATGGCCTGGAGGCGGCGATCGCCTCCGAATCCGAGCAGCAGGGCTGGCAGGAGCCGGAACTGATCGGCCGCGAGCATCGCCAGCGCTTCATGACGCTCGGCCACCCGATCGTGGCCGGCGACGTGATCCACGCCATCCCCGAAGCCATCGCCGACGTCATCGCATAACCTTGTTGACCTCCCTCTGACGAGGGAGGTGTCTCGGCAAAGCCGAGACGGAGGGAGAGAAACATAAGCCTCAAACTCCACATACCCCGACCTATACACAAACCCCGTACACTAAATCGCAGACCCCACTCAACGACCCCAACAACACAAGGAGCCATCATGGCCAACTCCCCCATCAGCGACGTGATTTTCGACTTCTGCGGCGTGCTGCTGGACTGGAACACCCGCGCATGCCTTGAAGGCCGATTCCCCGATGAGATCGTGGAACGCATCTGCGCCGACGACGACCCCTGCGGCTTCTTCCACTATGAGGACCGTATGGACGCCGGCGAGGATTTCGCGGACATCTACCCGGATGTGGTGCGCGAGCAAGGCCAGGAACTCGCCGACATCTTCAAGTTCTACATCGGCCACTACGCGGACGCGCTGCCCCGCACGCTGCCAGGCATGGTCGAACTGCTGGCGGATCTCAAGGCCCACGGCTACGGCGTATGGGGTCTGACCAACTGGTCGCATGAGACCTTCCACCTGGCCTTCGAGAAGTACCCGCGCCTCGAACAGCTGCTGCAGGGCACCGTGGTCTCCGGCGTGGAGAAGATGCACAAGCCGAACGCCGACATCTACGAGCTGGCCCTGACCCGCTTCGGCCTCACGGCCGAGCGTTGCGTGTTCTTCGACGACACCGCCAAGAACATCGTCGGCGCCAACGAGGTCGGCATCCACGGCATCCTCTTCGAGAACGCGTTGCAGGCGCGCGAATCGCTCGCCGAACTCGGCGTACGCCTATAACTGCGGCGAACTATTCCGCATCCGGATTATTCCGCAGCAACCACGCCCTTCAGCCCGGTATACAGCGTGTAATACCGCCCGCGTTGCGTGATGAGCTCCTCATGCGTGCCGCGTTCGATGATGCGTCCCACCTCGATCACCATGATGCAGTCCGCGTTGCGGATTGTGGACAGCCGGTGGGCGATGACGAACGTGGTACGCCCGCGCGATGGCGAGCAGCTGGCGCTGGCCCTGGCTCAGCGCCGCGCCGTCCGCCGTCAGCTGCGTGTCATAGCCGTCGGGCAGTTTCTCGATGAACGTTTCGGCGTTGGCCAGTCGCGCGGCCTGCCGCACCTCGTCATCGGTGGCGTCCGGATCGCCCCAGCGTAGGTTGGAGACGATGGTGGCCGGAGAACAGCACGTTCTTTTGCAATACGACGGACACCTGGTCGCGCAGGGTGTCGAGATCGTAGTCGCGTACGTCGATGCCGCCGCCCGTCACCGAGCCGCCCGTCACGTCGTATTGGTCCTGCCTCAAGTTCCGGGCGAAGCCGGCCGCTGCCTTGGAGCCGAACACGGATCCCAGGCAGCCGACGGTCAGGCCGCACAGCACCACCACGAGCATGATGAGCGAGGTACACACGACCACCTGCATGTCGCCCTTCTCCACGCCGTTGTCGATGAGCGTGGCCATGGGCAGCGGCTCATCTCGCAGACAACCTCGCCGATCATCACCAGCGGGGTGATGATCGCATCCCATTTGAACTCGCCGATATGTTGCATCAGCACTTTGACAACTCTCACGCTTGGCCCTTCCCGCTCGTGTCGATGCCATCAGGTTACCAATGTGGCGCATATTCCGTTACACAGCGTCCGCGATATGCGAGGCGTCTCATATTGTGTCGCCATAGTGGATTGATGAGGTTATAAATCCGTGTGGCGACCATCCCTAGCGATATAAATAGACTTTATGACACTGCTGCAGCTGAAATACATCGTCAAGATCGTCGAGTGCGGCTCGATGAACGAGGCCTCCCATGCCCTGTACGTCTCCCAGCCGGCCCTGAGCTCGTCGGTCAAGGAACTGGAGAACGAGCTGGGCATCGAGATCTTCACCCGCTCCTCGCAGGGCATCGCCCTGACCGTGGACGGCGCGGAATTCCTGACCTACGCCCGCCAGGTGCTCGATCAGGCCGACCTGCTCGAAGAGCGCTACAAGCACGCCAAGCCGCGCAAGCAGCTGTGCCAGGTCTCCACCCAGCACTACATGTTCGCCGTCGAGGCGTTCGTGGAGATGATCAACTCCATCAAGTCCGACGAATACGAGTTCACCATCCGCGAGACCCTTACGCGCGACATCATCAACCAGGTCGCCAACATGCAGTCCGAAATCGGCATCATCTACCTGTCCGATTTCAACAAGGACGTGATTGGCAAGCTCCTGCGCGAGAAGCACCTCGAATTCCACCCGCTCTTCCGCGCGCCGTTGCACGTGTTCATCTCGCGCAACAACCCGCTGGCCACCAAAAAGGTCATCACCATGGAGGACCTGAAGCCCTATCCGTTCATCCAGTACGAGCAGGGCGAGGAAGGCTCGTTCTACTTCTACGAGGAAGCGGTCTGGCCGGAGTACTCCCCCAAGCAGATCAACGTGACCGACCGCGCCACGATCCTGAACTTCATCATCGGCCTCAACGGCTACACGGTGTGCACCGGCATCGACAACGGCGACCTCAACAACGAAAAAATCGTCACCGTGCCGCTCGACACCGACGAAACGATGCTGGTCGGCTGGATCACGAACGAGCGTTCCAAGCTCTCCAAGGCCGCCGAAACCTATCTCACCAAGCTCAAGTCCGTAGTCGCTGATCACGGCTACAAGCTCATTGACTGACTTCTCAATAGATTGTTGAAAGAGCCTCACTCCCTAATGTGGTGTGAGGCTCTATTCATCTGTAGTGCTATTTGGCCGAGATCACCGACGTGGCAGCTGTCGCGGCGAAGCCTTTGAGCACTTCAATCATCACGTCGCGATCTTCGACATCAATGTTGCGGGCCGCGGCGAGCATAATCGGCAGTGACTGTGTC
>JAIJEI010000141.1 GCA_022739095.1 Bifidobacterium sp. | reverse complement strand
GTACTTCTCGGAGAACTCGGACATATCCACGCGAATCAGCGCGTCCTCATCGTCGAACAGGAATTCGGCGAGCGTCTTGGCCAGCTCGGTCTTGCCCACGCCGGTGGGGCCGGCGAAGATGAACGAACCGGACGGACGCTTCGGGTCCTTCAGGCCCACACGCGTACGGCGAATGGAGCGGGACAGGGCGGAGACCGCCTCATCCTGGCCGATGATGCGCTTGTGCAGTTCGGCTTCCATGTTGAGCAGCTTCTTGGACTCGGCCTGGGTCAACTTGAACACCGGAATACCGGTGGTGGAGCTGATGACCTCGGCGATCACATCCTCATCCACGACCATCTTGACGTCGGACTCGCCTTCGCGCCAGGAATCTTCCTTCGCCTTGCGCTCGGCTTCCAACTTCTCCTGCTTGTCGCGCAGTTCAGCGGCCTTCTCGAAGTCCTGACCCTTGATGGCCTCGTCCTTGTCGGCGGCGATCTTGGCGATCTTCTCGTCGAGTTCCTTAAGCTCGGGCGGGGCGGTCAGGCGCTTGATGCGCAGACGCGCACCGGCCTCATCGATCAGATCGATGGCCTTATCCGGCAGGTTGCGATCCTGAATGTAACGGCTGGACAGCTCTGCGGCAGACTGCAACGCACCATCGGTGATGGTCACGTGATGGTGGTTCTCGTAACGGGAACGCAGGCCCTTCAGGATCTCGATGGTCTCGGCGATGGTCGGCTCATGCACCTGGATGGGCTGGAATCGGCGTTCCAGCGCCGCGTCCTTCTCGATGTACTTGCGGTACTCGTCGGTAGTGGTGGCACCGATGGTCTGGAGCTCACCACGAGCCAGCATCGGCTTCAACATGTCGGAGGCACCCAGCGCGCCGTCGGCGGAGCCGGCGCCCACGATGGTGTGGATCTCATCGATGAACAGCACGATATCGCCACGGGTCTTGATTTCCTTCAGCACCTTCTTCAGGCGCTCCTCGAAATCACCGCGGTAGCGGGAGCCGGCCACCATGGAACCGAGGTCCAGCGAGTAGGCCTGCTTGCCTTTCAGGGTCTCCGGCACGTCGCCGGCCTGGATCTTCTGGGCCAGGCCTTCGACCACGGCGGTCTTGCCCACACCGGGCTCGCCGATCAGCACCGGGTTGTTCTTGGTGCGGCGGGAGAGCACGACCATGACGCGCTCGATCTCGTTGGTGCGGCCGATGACCGGGTCCAGCTTGCCTTCGGCGGCTTCGGCGGTCAGGTTGCGGCCGAACTGGTCGAGAATGGCGGAGCCGGACTTGTTCTGCTTGTCCGCCACGCCGCCCGCGTTGGCCAGATCGCCCTTGCCGTCGGCCGAGGTGCCGGAATTGCCGCGAATCATATCGATGGTCGCGCTGCGCAGTTCGCCCAGATCAACATCCATCTTGATGAGCACCTGCGTGCCCACGCCCTCACCCTCGCGGATCAGGCCGAGCAGGATGTGCTCGGTGCCGATGTAGCTGTGACCCAGCTGCAGGGCTTCGCGCAGCGAAAACTCCAACACCTGCTTGGCGTGCGGAGTAAAGGGGATGTGCCCGTTCGGAGCCGCGTTGCCCTTGCCGATCATTTCTTCAACCTGCTTGCGGGTGGCATCCAGCTCCACGCCCTTCGAGGCGAGTGCCTTGGCGGCTACACCCTCACCTTCGCGGATCAGGCCGAGCAGCAGGTGTTCGGTGCCGATGTAGTTGTGCTGAAGGGCCCTCGCCTCTTCCTGCGCCAACACGATCACGCGCCGTGCACGGTCGGTAAACCGTTCGAACATGCTTGTCCTTCCTCAATTGACATTCCGTCTTACTCTACCGATTCGCGATGACGTTTATTCACCGGATTCCATGAATTGCGCCGTAAGAGGAGAAGAAAACGATATGCTGGTTCTAGATTCACCCGTAGTCGATTACAAGGAGGCTCGAAATGAGTGAAGCGACAACCAAGCCCGGCATCGTTGTCGGTGTGGATGGTTCCGATGAATCCTTTGCCGCGCTGAAGTGGGCGCTTGAGGAGGCTTCGTTAACCGGTCAGAGCGTCAACGCCGTGTTCGGCTGGACGCATTCCTGGGATATGGGGTCCGAACCGGACAGCGACGAGGCCTGGGCCAAGGTCCGCCACGACATCGCCAACGAGCTGCGTGTGTGGGTCGACAAGGCCGCTGCAGGCATCGACTTCGATCCGGCGAATCTGAAGCTGACCTCGGTGAAGGCCTCCGGCACGTCGGCCCTGCTGCAGATCGGCCATGATTCGCAGCAGATCGTGGTCGGCCGCCGTTCGCTGAGCCGTGTGGCCCGCTGGTTCATGGGGTCCCTGTCCGCTTCGCTGGCCGAGGCCGCCGAAGTGCCGGTGACCGTGGTGCGCATCGCCGACAGCGAGGACGAGACCGTGACCGATGCCATCGCCAATGCCCTGACTCCGGGAGACAAGCCCGTTCATTACACGCAGCCTCAGCCGGTGATCGAGGAGGCTCGCCGCCCGGTGGTGGTCGGCGTGGACGGTTCCGAAACCTCCCGCCGTGCGTTTGACTTCGCGCTGGAAGAGGCGCAATTACACAACGCGCCGTTGCACGTCATGTTCTGCTGGCAACTCAAGGATCTAGGGGTTATTGCCGGCTATGAAAACGCGGTGGCCCCGGTGAAGGCGGGCCAGCGCCGTGCCGAGGAGATTCTCTCTGAGCTGATGGCCAAGGCCCGGATTCCCGATGGCGTCAAGGTCAGCACAAACGCCTTCCATATTCCCGCATCTAAAGGTCTGATCGCGGCCTCGCGGTACGCCAGCCATCTAGTGGTCGGCTCGCGTGGCCTGTCCGGTCTTGACGCGCACTTCCTGGGTTCGGTGTCTCGCCAGATCGTGAACTTCGCCGAGTGCACGGTGACCGTGGTGCACTGAGCCCGCGCAGATGGCATAACACGCTAACACGAATCTCGGTGATGGGCTTTTGAGAAGAAATCATCCCCTCTCAAAAGCCCATCACCGAATAGGCGGGTTCACCTTCCGCGCTGATGTTGCTCAAACAAATTTAGCGGCGGTATTTCAGAAAAGATATGTTCTTTCTGGAATACCGCCGCTGAAAACGAATGGAATATGGAGTTATTCGGGGTTTACTCCTCGTCCGCCTTGCTTTGACGCAGCTGCTCGATGAGATCGATGACGGTTTCGAGTTCAGGAGTCACATCGTCGGAAGGACGAGCATCATCCTCTTCGTCATCGTCCATCTCGTCATCTTCATCATCATCGGCAACGGTGTTGTTGAGGATGTCCTCTTCGGTGGCCTCGTCGTCAGCATCAGACTCGGACTCGTCGCTGGAATCAACTGCATCAACATCTACTGCGGAATCGGATGCGTTCTGCGCAACGGACTCATCACCGGCAGACTGGGATTGCGCAGTCCCGTCGCCTGCCGCCTCCTCAGCGGGCTCAGTATCGACGACATTCCCATCAACAGTCTTCTGTGCTTCGATATCATCACCGGCAGACTCGCCTGTCTCGTCGGTTTCGCGTTCGGCTTTGTCCTGGGCAACCGGCTCCTGCGTGCGAGGACGGTTGGCCACCACGTCGATATGCAGATCGTCAAAGGCCGGCTTGGACTGCACCCACAGCTGGCTTGGCTCGGGTGGCTCGATTTCGGAATGCTCGCCGCAGCCGTGGTCCAGGGAGACCACACGGCCGTCATCCGGGCTCCATTTGTTGGCGCATACGCCGAACATGCGGTCGAGTTCGCCCGCGAGCGGTACGAAGAAACCACAGGTGGAGCACAGGTTGCCCTCAGCAGTTTTGGTGCTCAACGCCTTGGGGCCTCGCGGACCTTCATACCAGCGCTTGGCGGCCTGCGCGCGGCCCAGCGAGGTCAGCACGTGGCGGCGGGTCAGTCGGAAGGTCTCGACGGCGTCGTTGACATCCTGCAGCGAGGATTCCTCGACTTCGCCTTCCTCGATGCGCTCGTCATCCGGATCGGTACCGATCGAATCGGTGGGAGCCAGATCCGTGGGCTCAAGGCGATCCTTCCAAGGAATCCACTTGGGCGGCATCAACGCGTCCTCAGTGGGGATCAAGGAGGATTCGTTGACGGTCCAGGAGTCGATCTCCTCGTCGTGATACAGCGTCACCGACCATTGCCATCCTTCGTAGCCACGGATATTCGCGGCGAAGCGGAAGTCAGTGACATGATCCTCAAGCTCATATGAGGTAACGAAATCCCCCACCTGATCGCTCTCGTCAGCCACTTCGAGCAGCACGGCGCGCGCGATGGCGTGGGGGTCCGGTGTCACGATGGTTTCGGTGGTATCAGTCATAGATCAGATCAGTCCTGTACATCGAATTGATCCGCCACCGCACGCAGCAACGTGGCCAGCTTTTTGCTGTCGGCAGCAGATGGGTAACGGTGACGGCGCAACGTATTGCCGGCCGCATCAAGCATCTTGATGAGGTCCTCGCAGATGGCGGCCATGTCATCCGCCTTCGGGCGGGTGGCCTTGACCAAGCTGGGAGTGGAGGCGATCAGGCGAACATCCATGGCCTGCGGCCCACGACGGCCGTCCACCACGGAATACTCCACCTTGGCCCCCTTGCGCAACGTGGTGGCGCCAGTGGGCAGGGCCTGAGCCGGCAGGAACACGTCCTTGCCTTCCTCACTGGTGATGAAGCCATAACCTTTGGCTGCGTCAAACCAACGAACTCGACCGGTGGGCATTGCAAACCTTCCTTAATCCTCAACGGAAACAGTAAACCGATGGTACAGTTTACCTCACAGGGCTTGACCTCACGCTTTGGGCTGAGTCGCCTGAGTCTTACGCTCAGAGCTGAACCAGGAAGTCTTCTGTTTGGCGTCCTTGGTTTTGCCAGTGGGCTGCTTGGGCTCAGGCGCGGCGATCCGCTCAATCGGCAGCACCACGGTGAAGGTCAGGCCTCCCCCATCGGTGCCGGTGGCGCAGATAAAGCCGTGATGTGCTTTGACCACGGATTGCGCGATGGCCATACCCAAACCGGTACCACCCTTTTCACGGGCACGGGACGGGTCCGCGGTGTAGAAGCGTTCGAAAATCTTCGAGCGTGATTCAGGCGGCACGCCGGGGCCATGGTCCACGAAACGCAATACGGCGTATCGATAGCCGGTCTGTATCGAGGCACCCATTTCGGCGGCGTCGATGAAACGCCGCATTGACGCGTCGCTGGCGGGCATGCGAGCGAGCTGTCTTGGATCGATGGCGGCCGGCATCACACCGAGTGCGGCCTCGGCAGGCGAATCGGCAGGCGTGTAGCGGTGGATGTTGCCCACGATGTTGGTCACCACCTGGCGCAGTCGAGAGGCATCGCCGGGCAGCACGACCTCGGGCCAATCGCCTTCAGCAAGGTTGAATTCGGCGGGATGGTTCAAATCGCGCGCTGGTTCGAGGGAAATCCGCATGCGGCGAACGGCACGGTCCGGGTCGAGTGCATGCAAATCGTCGACGGCGTCGGTGACCAGCGACGAGAGTTTCACCGTGCCGGTCACATCGATGCCGCGCCCCTCATCGAGACGGGCCAAAGACAGCAGATCCTCAACA
>JAIJEI010000140.1 GCA_022739095.1 Bifidobacterium sp. | reverse complement strand
ATATCATCGCATGCAACCCGCCCATGCTCCCGCCCACTCAAGGCGAACTGGAACTGGCTGGAAACTGACAGACGCATAGCGAATGAGTCGTGTGCCAATGGCGATCGGTCAGGGCACGACTCGTACTTGCTTTACCAGCTTGACGCCGTATCCGTCGTATGCAGGTGCATGTTCATTATATGAATCCGAAAGCCAACGTTACAACGATGACCTATCCATCGTTTCAAGCCCCGATGGAGAGACTGGACCGCCATCGGGGACGGCAAAGGCAACACGAACCGTGTAAAGACAGCTGGAATTTGAAAAAGTAAAAAATCATCACTTGTTCCGCATCGGGCACTGGTCATAATCCCACGGGCATCCATTACGATAGGTCAACTGCTTATAACCGTCAGAGACGCTCTGCCCGATCATGCGTGAGCAATAATCCAGATCGATGATTCTCGCCAGACAATAGATGGTCACTCGTTGCGCTCCAGACTGTTTAAGCATGATGGAGGCTGATTCGGCGGTGCCTCTTGACGTCCATGTATCGTCGATGAGCAGTACATGTCTTAGTGTCTCATCCGAATACGAGCCATCCAGCGAGAACGTGGATGGTGCAATCGCTCGATGTTTCTGCTCATTAGCCAGCAATTTCACCTCCGGGATGGTTTTATTCAGCATCGGCGAGACCAATCCGTTGAGTGGGTGTGGCTGACCATAGCGTTCGCTGGTTGTGGTCGACGGTATGGTAGCCCATGCGCTCGGCATCACTCCATCAGACGTATGAGTTAGACAACTCCAATGGACGACAAGCGCATCACCAAGCACATATTTCAGCGTCTCGCAGTAATCCTTCTTGGATTCAGGGCGGTTGCGCTTGTATCCATCCATGACGCGGTACATCTGATCGAATTTAATAGCGTAGTTGGCATCCTGACCCGATCCGCCATCAGATGTGCGACGCCGAGAGCCTCAGCCTGTTGGCGCAGACTAGTGCAGCTGTAGCAAAGCGATGTGCTGTCCCGCTTGGGACCGCCGCAGGTAGGACAGACATGATGCTTAGCACTGCGGTATATCACTGTTTTGGCATAGCTGCCCAACCTCCACCCCATACTCTGTTCAAAGCGGGCGTATGCAGCCAGCAGATTTAGATTCAGCGTAGAGTCAAGCATATTGCGCCTTCGCGTCGAGAATGTTTCCCAGCAATGTGTCTACATCGTTGTCGAGGAATGAGATCCTATCAAGTGCTTTACCGACCTCTTCGACACTGTGCACGACGAACACGCCTGGCTTGTTGCGATATTCCTGCGCCCATTCGGTGCGTTCCAGTACGACGTCACGGAAAATCAACGGGCGTCCGTGACGTTGCGCCTGACGGGCCTGAATACGTGTGCCGGAATGTTCCGATGCCTCAACCACCACAGTGGCCAGACCATATCCCGACATCAGCGCGTTGCGCATCGGGAATGTCTGTTTGGTTGGCGGACTGTCAGGCCAGAACTGGGATAGCACCAGTCCCCGCTTTTCGATGCTTTTCTGCAGTTCACGGTTGGATGCGGGATAGCAACGGTTAATGCCCGTGCCAATGAATGCGACCGTTCGTCCGCCTGCTTCCAATGTTGCACGGTGGGCGAACGAGTCGACGCCTTCAGCCAGTCCTGCGATTACAGTCAATCCACGTTCGCACAGCATGCAAGCCGTGTCATGGGCGAACGTGGCACCCTCCGGCGAGCATTTGCGCGATCCCACGACGCTAACACCTAAATCGTTCGAGAGCAGAGAACCCTTGGCGAACAGGAATGGCGGCACGTCTACGACCGATCGCAGCCGCGAGGGGAACCGGTCGTCGAACACGGTGACCAAGTCAAGACTTTGCTCTCGCCACTGCGTCACCTTCTGGTTGGCTTGATTCCACGCGGCATTCGCTTTCGCCGTGTATTCGACGGATGGCATGTCCTCCACCTCAAACAGTGAGCCCTGTTCATTCGTCGGCACATATTCGTGTTCACGAAGCGGATTATGCAACGGATCCATCCGATGCCTGAGCACACGCACAGCACTGCCTTCAACTAGACACTCGTTGGCCAATGAAGACCACGTATCAGGCCGTTCGCAGCACTCAATCAATGCGATCAGAGCAGCGTTTTCAACATCGAGCTGTCTCCTATCATCAAACCGCAACTCCAATCACCTCCAACATCGTAGAGTCTCGCTCAACCGGAAAACAACGAGATATCGACATACCATTTTACCGGCAAAGAAGTAAATTATTCTCTTCCCGCTGTCTATTTAGAAGGCTGTGGCACTTGAAACGTACCTGTACAATAGTCGAAACTGCGATGTTGCGGTTTGTGTTTCGTGACCGAGGAGGGGTGATTGTGGACGGTCGTTGTGTGAGAGGGCGTGCCGTGAATTATCAGTGGCGGGGGAAGCCTATTGAACATGTAGATGGTGAGTCCGCTCAACGTGCCGTTGCTAGATGGTTCGCTGCTATGGCAGCTAATCAGGAATTTGCCTGGGGATTGCTGGATTCAAGGCGTTATAACAAATACAAGATGCGATTAGAGGCTTTTGTTGAGGAGAAATTGGATCGTGCCGTGGCCGGCAGCCTGACTCCAGGCAATGAAGTCATTTTTCTCGCTCATTCGAAGCGTGGGGACGCGCCAATGTTCGAGTTTCGCTGGCATCGCGATGCGCGTGAACTGAGAGTTGGCAAGCGCGAACAAATACGGCATTACGATGCTGAGCCGTTGGATTTAATTGATGTGGTGTGGGGGGCTGCATATGCATCTCAAGGATGTGCGGAGTGGCGATGATGAGCTAATACAAAAAGCCCAAAATAAGGAAATCGATAGAGCGATTGCAGTATATGAGCAGCAGGCGTCCGATGGGCGAGAGACTGTTTCGTGAGAGATAATCGGCGATATATATATTAGATATAGTAATATTTTGGAATGGCGGTGAGAATGATGGGGCGAGCTGAGTACGACTATCGCGAATTGGCTTATGATTTGTACCATAGCGGTGACGAGTTGCTAGATCAGCTCATTGAGATGCGTAGGCGACGTGGCATGACTCAGACGCAGTTGGCTGATGAGATGAACGTTTCTCAGGGATATATTTCTCAAATTGAAAACGGCAAGACAAATATGGTGTCTTTGCTAACTGACTATGCTTTGGAAGTTGGCGCTCGTATTGAATATGTGGTGGAGCCTGCGGAGGCGAAGCCCGATGGCAGTCGTCATTATTTGCGTGAGGAAATTCGAGCCGTGGTGAATGGAGTAGCTTCTTGGGAGAGTGGTGAATTCACTTTTGAACGGCAGATAGGACGATTGCGCGTTGAATCGCACGCATCTGGGACTAACGGAAACGATATGCTGGGATTCTCCCTTCTATATGTAGATAACGATGCCCTCGCTCCCGAAACTGTTGCGCAAGGGGAGGCGGTGCCAGCATGATTAGTAAGATTGCGTTGATTTCAGAACGGAGCATGAGAGATCTAGCTTATGCCGATGATGGCTCAGGGGAGTCAAATATTGATTTTTTATTTAACATGCAGACTCCGGAAGGGCGTCCTTGGCCTCATGAACTGACGGTACATGTGGAGATTCGTCCCGAAAAAGCTCCGAATGATTCTGAGCCAGTATTTTCTGCGGATGTATGCTATGCAGTTGCTTTTAGTGGCGAAAAGGTGTCGGATAAGTTGACCCCGGAAATGCTTGCTGATCTTTGGCCGTATGTCCGTCCGGAGCTAGTTGTGCAATTGCGACGGTATGATTTGTCGTCTGCCATTCTTCCTCTGAGCATAGGGTTTGAAGCGGGTGGACACCGTTAGCAGAAGGGGGCCAATGCCTTGCGGCGTTGGCCCTCGCTTGTGATTGAGGTTGGAAAGATATTGATGGGGGCTTCACTGAGTATTCACAGATATCATATTTATACATATAGATAGAGGAAGGATTTGTTTGTGATGTACCTTCGCGCATTTCCGAATGATTTCTCAATTTGGCAAGCTGCAATAGAAATTGCAACAATAATTATTGCTATAGCTTCGATTTCGGTAGCGCTGATTGCTGCTGATCAGGCGCAAAGGGCTAACCAAATTGCTGTCGATACTTACAAGCATACGGAGGAAAAAGATTCTAATGATTTGAAGTTTGACCAAGCAAATATGATTTCGACATGGTTAGTATCTGATGCCAATGGTGAGTTGCTCGTATCAAATGACTCAAAAACAGTAGATGTCATAGTCAATAATGATTCCAAGCAGCCCATTTACAATGTCGTTTTGACAACAGGTACATACCAAGGGGCTGGACAACCATTCTTGAAAGGAAATGAGTTTACGTCTTCGATTGGTACCGTGCCGCCGGGACGATATAAGACTCGGGTTCCATATCCGGGATCTGGAATGCATATCAGAATCGAATCAGCAATTACATTTACTGATGTTCGAGGTCTCTCTTGGTTGAGAGATGCCACAGGTGTTCTTCGTGAGATCGATGACGCCTATAAAGCATTGGGGGTTAAACTCCCACCAAGTAATTGGCAGTCGCTTACAAAAACTGAATAATCTATGGGCCAATCAGCCGTTTGGATCCTCTCTGTGGGGCTGGTGCATGTATTGTTCAACCCAAGCATGCTGGTTTTTGGAAATTAAAAGCCTGAATTATCATTAATTCGAAATCCAGGCTTTTACAGTATTCGTATAATCGCGAATTAAGCAGAAATCACTCAGCCTTCTTGCGGCCGCGGCGCTTCATGGTGCCGGCAGTGGCGTTTGCGACATCAAAAATCACGGTCTTGTCTTCCGGGTAAGCAGTGCCGTTGACGGAGGCGAAAGAGACCTCGCCTTCTGGAGCTTCGACAAGCGTGAAGTACTTGGAAATTGCTTCAACAAGCACAGCATTTTTGATACTTACAGACGTAGTCTGCTTGCCCTCACCCTTGCTGAATTTCACGGCATTATCCGCCTTAGCGGTAGTCGGCGTTACGGCAATTTGTCTGGTTTTATCGTTAATAAGGATCTTAACTTGTGCTGGAAAATTCAGCACTTCTGCGGTGGCCTTATTAAAACGTACAACGGAATCGGTAACGGTCATTACCGTTTTGCCAACGGGCTTAACTAGCTGAACTTCTTCGAATCCTTGAAGCAAGGATGCCATAATATACTCCTTCACATTGCATAAATATTATTGACAATTTTGATTGTAATGAATGATAATTTGAATTACAATTTTATATATCACATTCTCAATTTCAATTCATAATATGGAATGGGAAAGGTAGTGCTGTCGCAAAATATTGAGTGAGAATACATCGTGATTGCGATTGTGTACAGTTATTCTGCAGTCGTATCAAGGGTTTTGGTCATTGTTCACAAGGATACAAAAGCTCGAGAAGTTCCCCGGTAGGTGCTAAATTATAGACCATCTGTGAGAATTTCCCGAAGAGGTAAGGAAGAACATTGACCATCGCTGATTTGCTGCAGATCGTTCGCAAGCATCTCGCGTCTGCGATTATCTCGTTCGTGGTGGTGTTTGCTGCAGTCGCAGCTGTCACGTTCATCATGCCGCCGAAGTACACGGCTACG
>JAIJEI010000139.1 GCA_022739095.1 Bifidobacterium sp. | reverse complement strand
GGCCAAACTCGCCGATTCGCTGGAGTCCGGCAATCTGGACGAACAGCAGGTGGCTGCCGATGCCCGCCAGGTGCGTTCCAGCTGCAGCAAGCTCAACCACATGGTGTCTGATTTGCTGCTGCTCATACGCGCGCAGGAGCCGATTACGCCGTCTTCCGCCAACCGACTGAACGTTATGGAACAGCTCAGGGCTACTGCGGTACGACTGGAGCCGCAGGCGGCCGCGGCTGGCGTGCAGCTGAATATCAAGGGCGAAGATGATCTAGTCATCAATGGTGAGGCGGATCAGATCGACAGCGCCGTGACCAAGCTCATCGAAAACGCCATCGGCTATTCCAAAGAAAATGGCGTGGTCAGTGTGTCCGCATCCAAAGACAAGGATGGCGACCGTGCGGTGATTCGCGTGATCGACCAGGGCGCGGGCATCGCTAAGAAGGACCAGGCGCGCATCTTCGAGCGGTTCTACCGGGGTGCGGAACAGAGTAATCGCACGGCGGATGGTGTAGGCCTAGGCCTGGCCATCGTCAAGCATGTGGCGCTAACCCATCATGGCGATGTGACTGTATGGAGCGCACCCGGGCAAGGCAGTACGTTCAGCCTGACGTTGCCGTTGGCGCAGTGAACTTTATTACTGTCCGAGGCGGCGGTAGTCCCAGCGGTCGAAGTATTCCCAGACCAGCAGTAGCAAGCCAATAATGACGCCGGCCACGCACATGATCACCAACGGCATTACGCTGTAGCCTACGGCCAGCAGAATCAGCACGACAATCAACGCCACAATCCATAGACCGGTACCGATGGCAAACACCTTACGTAGATCCACCCGTATGGGCTTGGGTGCGGGCTTACGGACGGCAGGGTCAATGAGAGGCGCGAACTTCATACTCATGCACTGTAGTAAGAGTAGGGAGGGGCGTCAAACACCCCTCCCTACGATTTATTCAATCGGTATCAGTTGAGACCGATCAATGTATATGGCATATCAATGTATATGGCATATATGGTCGGCCATGCGAGGCATAGACCGCCATCACAGGTGCTCGACCACATAGTCGACGCACTTGGTGAAGGCCATGACATCAGCCGGCTCCACCGAGGGGAACACGCCAACACGCAGCTGGTTGCGGCCCAGCTTGCGGTAGCCGGCGGCGTCCACGATGCCGTTCTCGCGCAGGATGGACAGTATCTGGGAGGCCTGGACGCGCTCGTCCAGATCAATGGTGACCACGGCGTTCGAGCGGGCGTCCGTATCGGCGACGAACGGAGCGGCGTATTCGGAGCGCTCGGCCCACGAGTACAGGATGGATGCGGACTTGGCGCAACGCGTGGTGGCCCAGGCGAGGCCGCCGTTGTTGTTGAGCCAGCGAATCTGGTTTTCCATCATGATCAGGGTGGCCACGGCGGGTGTATTCAGGGTCTGGTCCTTGCGAGAGTTGTTCAGTGCCATGGTCAGCGAGAGGAACGGCGGCACCCAGCGATGCGCGCCTTCCAGATGAGCGCTTGATTCGACGCCTGCCGCACGATCGATGGCTTCGGGGGAGAGGATGGCGACCCACAGACCGCCATCGGCACCGAAGGCCTTCTGCGGCGAGAAGTAGTAGACGTCGGTCTGGCTGATGTCCACAGGCAAAGCGCCGGCTGCGCTGGTGCCGTCGATGACGGTCAAGGCACCGGCTTCACGACTTCCGGCCACGCGGCGAATCGGGGCGGCCACACCAGTGGAGGTCTCGTTGTGAGCCCAGCAATATGTGTCCACGCCCTCGGTGAGCTCAGGCAGGCGGTAAGTGCCCGGCTCGCCGGGGAACAGCACCGGGTCTTCAAGGAAGGGTGCGTTCGCGGCGGATGCGGCGAACTTGGCACTGAACGAGCCATACGTGCCGAATGCGGCGCGACGTGTGATCAGCGAAGCGCAGGCAATCTCCCAGAACGCGCTGGCACCGCCGTTGCCGAGCGCCACCTCATACCCTTCAGACAGGTGGAAGAACTCGCGCAGACCTTCACGAATCGAAGCGACCAGTTGCTTGACTGGTGCCTGGCGATGTGATGTGCCGAGCAGGGTGGTGGCGCCGGCATCGAGCGCGGCGATTTGTTCGGGGCGGATTTTGCTGGGGCCGGAGCCGAAGCGACCATCTTCGGGCTTCAGCGACTCGGGAATACTCAGTGTGATAGTCATGGTTTCAAGGGTAGACCAGTGTTGGGGAATATCGCGGATAATGCTCGGTGTGCGGGATTACTGCGGGGCTACTGCGGAATTCCGGGGTGCCGGTCGGTAGTAGCGGCAATGCGGAATGCAGTGCAGAATATACGCAGCACATCATGGCTGCGGTGTGTCGGAATGACATGAGTGAGTGATTCTTCCGATAACCGGATAGTGAGGTTCGTGAACGGGCGGAAACAAGTCAGTTTTTCACCCTGTCGCACGGTTACGTCAATCGTTTGACACGCCCGGATGGTGGGGGATCACATTGAGGATTGACCTCTGCTCGTTGTACAGTACTCAATTGTGACGGTCATACGAGGTCATCGAAGTGACCCCGCCGAACCCATCCAAGGAGTTACATAGTATGAAGCATGCTTCGCATAAAGCGACCGCGGTCTCGCGCCAGAAGTTCAGCTTAGCGAAGGCACTGTTTGCCTCCGGCAAGGGTTCTCATTCCGTTCGTGCTGTGCGTGCGGTGCAATCCGCTGGTAGCGATGCCGTTGTTTTGGAGCTTGATCCAGCCATTGCCGAGAAGATCAACGAAATCGCTCCCCAGACTCGTCGTTCCATTCGTGAGGCCGCTCGTGCCGCTGAACGCCGTAGCCATGTTCTTGCCTCGGCCTCACTGGCCGCTCTGGTCGGCACGGTCGCAGGTGCTCTCGCGTTTTCTAACAATGAAGACGCCACGAACTCGTTCGTGGCTGATCCGGCCACGACGACCACGCAGATTAAGCGCATCAGCGATGTGACTGCGGCTTCTCGTTCCGAAGCGCGTACTGATTTGAGTTCATCCTCCGTTACCGCACAGTCCACCAATGAAGGCGGTTGGGGGCTGAGCAATTCAGACAGCACCTTGAACGCCAAGCTGATGAATCGCAATAATGCGAACAACCCTGTGGTGTCGGCTCTCGTGGATGCCGATGGCGATGCTGTGCCGGCTGGCTTCAACCCGAACCATGCCGTTGGCACCAACTCCAACAACTATCCGTGGGGTCAGTGCACGTGGTACGCGTACCAGCGTCGTGCCGAACTGGGCCTGCCTTCCAGCGGCAACTTCGGCAATGGTGGCGAGTGGGCGGCGTCAGCTTCCGCTCTGGGCTATTGGGTGGACAACACTCCTCGCCATGTCGGTGATGCTGTGGTGTTCGCTCCTGGCCAGGCCAATGCCGATGGCACGTACGGCCATGTTGCCGTTCTGGAAAAGATCAATGCCGACGGCTCCATTGAGATCTCCGAATCCAATGCCAAGGGATTGGGTGTGATTTCGACCCGTACGTTCAACGCCGCCGAAGCCGGTAAGTTCCAGTACGTTCACTACTGATTCATTTCATTGGCTTGCATTCGGTGATTACTGTTCGGATGTGACGTCGCCCTATCGGCAATCGTTCGCGCGAAATGACATTTCAAGTGTTGCGGCCGCGTATTAGTCCGAACTGACCTGTGCCGACACGCCGATATATCCCAATAGCTCCGGGGTGTTTTATTTCTTCCATCCTGTACGAGTTAATGCGCACCGTGTAAGGTGATGGTTCTATGAAGACCAAAACTGTAGCTTCTTCCATAGTTGCCGCGATTGTCTCCTGCGCTTGCTTGTTCATGTTTGTTCCTACAGCGACTGCAGCTGAGGGTGTTACTGTGACTTCCACCAAGTCCTTCCCCTCGTACACCCAGGTGCGCAAAGATCTGACGACTGAAGCCACTGCCACGAACGTTGAGGACAATGCTGATTGGGGCGGCATTGAGAACCTCGATGTGCCGCAGACGGAATCTCAGGCGGAAAAGGATGCCGCAGCAGCCAAGAAGGCTGCCGAAGAGGAGGCCAAGAAGCAGGCGGAGGCCGAGGCTCAGGTGACCCGGGAGCGGGCCAACGCCGCGAGCCGTAATGAGTCTCGCTCTTCTGTTACTTATTCCGATGCCAGTGGTTCGGTTTCCGCTGGTGCCAGTGCCTCTATCGACCGTGCGTATTCTTTGATCGGACAGAGCATGGACTGCACCGCATTGGTCAGTCAAGCGTTGGCGGCCCGTGGTATTAACTTCCACGGTTGGCCTGAAGAGTACGTCAATGTTCCCGGTGGCCACGTAGTTACAGACGGATCCCTGCAGCCGGGTGATATTCTGATTTATGCCAACACCGGTGGATGGAATGGCGGCGCGCACTACGATCATGTGGCGCTGTATGTCGGCAACGGTCAGGCGGTCCATGGTGGCTGGAACGGCTACAGCGTGGCTCTCGCTAGCGCCATGACCGAAAAACTCACCATCGTGGTACGTATCCCGTGATGCAGTCTTATTGATTGATATATTGCAGGCCTCGGATGCCAATCGGTATCCGAGGCCTGTTGCGTTCTCCTGCCGAGTGATACACCCGCGACATCATCTTCGAAATGTATTCCTGTTATGAAATCGACCCATGTGTGCTAAGATAAGGCGCTGATGACGAACGTCAAGAATATTATTTCCACATCAGTGGCGGTTATCGCCATGGGTTCCATGTTTGCATGCGTAGCCCCGTTTGCCTCTGCCGATTCCGCGCAGACGAGTGCTGTGGTGTCCTCACGTTCTTTCCCGAAGGCGAGTTCTGTGAAGAAGAATTTGTTCGCCGAATCCACCTCCACCTCGGTTGACGAGAACTCTGAATGGGGTGGCATCGAGACTCTTGATGTGCCACAGACCGAGTCTCAGGCCGAAAAGGAGGCTGCTGCTGCGGCAGCGGCTCAGAAAGCCGCTGATGAAGCTGCTGCAGCCCAGTCCGCTACTGCTGCGGCAGCCAGCCGCTCTGAACAGCGTGCGTCGATTCCACAGGTTGACTTGGGCAAAATGACTGGCACCGGCGCTGAGCTTGCTAGCTTCTCACTGAAGTTCCAAGGCTATCCGTATGTTGCCGGCGGCAACACTCCGGCAGGATGGGATTGCTCCGGTTTTGTACAGTACGTCTTCTCCCAGTTTGGCATCTCCCTGCCGCGTACCTCTGGTGCTCAAGCCACTGTGGGTACTCTGGTCGCAAGCTTGGCGGATGCCAAGCCGGGCGACATTCTTGCGAATGGTACTCATGCGGCCATTTACATCGGTAACGGACAGGTGATGAATGCTATGAACCCGGTGCAGGGAACGGCGGTAAGCGGCGTTTCCGTGTTCGGTGGAGCTGGATATTCCATTCGCCGCGTGATGTGACAAGAACTATGCGGTAATCGAATTCGTATTTAGGCACGTCCTTCGGGATGTGCCTTTTTCGTATATGCGAATATCTTTTGGACGGAAGATACCGGCCAAACCGAGTGTCGCGGGGTATTGTTGGAGATACGCGGTATTCGTGCCGCAATAACTTCAAGGAGGTCGTCATGATTAACGACAAGGCCATTCTCGTCGGCGTTGACGGGTCGCATGCCAGTTACAAGGCAACATGGTGGGCCGCGAATTATGC
>JAIJEI010000138.1 GCA_022739095.1 Bifidobacterium sp. | reverse complement strand
TGCCTCGTCCAGATGCGTGCCGTCGGAGTTGCGGATGGCGTCCGCACCCCACAATTCGGCGAGTTCCTTGGTCTTTTCGGCGAAATTCTCTTCACTGGGCAGTGTGAAGCGGCCTGTGCTGGTCATGAATACTCCTTTGTGGGGTTGGTCATACGGAAAAAATGAATGGTGACGACATGTCACAACACATAGTGAATACATATAATGCCGGCGTCATCGAGGGCCTTGGGACCCTGACTGCGTAGATCCTTGACGCTTACGGTGACGCCGGACGATTGGAATCGTGTCACTGAGTATGGGAGGGACGTTGCCCGGCACCGGAAGGAGTGACACGACATACCGGGCAGTGGATTGGTTAGCCCTTGACGGCACCGGCGGCGAGGCCGGACTGCCAGTAGCGCTGGAGGCCGAGGAAGAGCACGATCACCGGCAACACGCCGAGCAATGCGCCCATCATCAGGGCGCCGCGATCGGTGAACGTGGCCAGCGAGACCATGCCATACAGGCCGAGGGTCACTGGCTTGAGCGTGTCCGAAGACACCATCATCAACGGCAGCACGAAGTTGTTCCACGTGGCCACGAACAGGAACAGGAAGATCGTCACCATTGCCGGGGCCAGCAGGCGCAGCACAATAGTGAAGAAGATTCGTGCCTCGCTTGCACCATCAATGCGGGCCGCCTCGAGCAACTCATCAGGCACCGAGCTCTGCGCGTACGTGCGGCCCAGGAAGAAGCCGAACGGGGAGACGCAGCACGGGATGATGATGGAAAGCATCGTGTTGGTCAGGTGCAGGGTGTGGAAGATCGAGTACTGCGGGATGGTCAGCAGTGCGGCGGGCATCAGCATGCAGGCCATGATGACGCCAATAGCCGCGTTCTTGCCGCGGAAGTTGAACTTCGCAGTGGCGTAGCCAGCCATCACAGACACGATGGTGCCGATCAATGCCGAGACGCCCGAGTAGATCAGGGAGTTCAGCACCCAGCGCCAGAAGTTGCCACGAGTCCATCCAAGCAGCTTGGAATAGTTGGTGGCGATGGCATTGGGCAGCTGGTCAAGCGGCACAGCAAACCACATGCCGTTGCTACCGGTCATCTGGGCCGGCGTCTTGGTGGACGCGATGATGGCCCAGTAAATCGGGAACAGGAAGTAGATCAACACCAGTACCAGCAGCACCACGGTGAGGGTCTTCACGGCCGCGGACGGTCGCATGGAGCGAGGCAGATCGTGTTGCGCAGCCTGACGCTGCTTTTCGAGCTTGCGCTCGGCCTTTTTGCGGGCACGTTCTTCAACGGTTGCGGAGCTCATTACTCGTTCACCTTCCTTTCGGCCAAGGTGTACAGCACGGCAAGCACACCTGCGATCAGAGCCATGACAATGGCGATGGCCGAGGCCGGACCGTCACCGGACGGGGTGATGCTGCCCTGAGAAGTGTTCATGGCCATCATCATCGGTGTATACGACTTGGAAATACCCGGATCAGCCGTAGACATGATCTGCGGTTCGTTGAACAGCTGAATGGTGCCGACGATGGAAAGCAGCATGGCCAGCAGGGCCGCGCCACGCACGTTCGGCAGCTTGATCCTCGTGGCGATCTGCCAACCATTGGCGCCGTCGATACGGGCGGCCTCATAGAGGTCATGTGGGATGGCCTGCAGTGCGGCGAGGAAGATCAGCATGTTGTAGCCGGTGAAGGTCCATGTGGTGATGTTGGCCATCGAGCCGAGCACGATGTTCTTACTGAAGAAGTCCACATTGACGCCGATGGCGGCAAGTCCCTTGACGATCGGCGAGATTTGGCCGTTGTACAGGTAGACCCAGATAATCGAGGCCACGACGCCGGGGATGGCGTAGGGCAGGAAGTAGCCCAGACGGAAACCGGTGACATGCTTGACCACGAACGAGTCGATGACGATGGCCAACGCCAGTGCGGCGATGATCATGATCGGCACCTGAATCAGGGTGTAGAGCAGCACCCTGCCGACGCCGGACCAGAAGTTGCCAGAAGTAATAACATACTGGAAGTTCTGGAATGCTACGAATTTATTGACCAGCTCGCCGCCGCCGTATGCGCCACCGCCCTCGGTGACCTGACGGAAGAAGCTGGAATAGATGGCCCAGATGATGGGCAAGATGAACACGAAAGCGAACAGGACGGCGAACGGTGCCATGAACGCCCAGCCGGTGCGGTCCTCGCGCTTCTGAGCGCCGGACCGCTTCGGCTTGGCGGCGGCACGCCTAGGTGCTTTGCCCTTCGCATGAGTAGTGGATGCAGTCATAATACAAAACCTGTCTTTGCAAAGAACAGTAAAACAAATGCCAAGGGCCACAGCGCCCTTGCAGTAATACCCCAAACAATACGGAAGGCCGGAGCATGTGCCCCGGCCTTTCACTATGGTGATGCGAGGCATCGGAGGTCTTGGATGACCGCTATTTCAAGCAGGTCTGTTAACAAGACCTAGTGAGGTCACTCCTTGACGGACAGGCCGAGGTTCTTCAGCGTATCCACCGAGGTCTTCTGAGCGGTGTCGAACACATCCGAAACCTTGGCGGAACCATCGGCAGCCTTGGCGGCGGTCTGTTTCATTGCAGCGCCGACTGCGGAGAAGCCAGGCATGTAGGTGAAGTCACCCATGTTGTCGTTCGCGGTCTTGAACTCAGCCATGACATCCTGTCCGCTGAAGTAGTCGGACCACTTCTGCGGGGTCTTGGCATCCGCGGTGGTGGCGGCCACGACGAGGCCCTGGGAGACAAGGTCCTCAACCTGGGTGTTGAACCAGTCAAGGAACTCCATGGCTTCGGCCGGGTGCTTGGAACCCTTGAGCACGGCCACACCGGAACCACCATCGGAGCCGGTCTTGGTGCCATTGCCGAACCAATCACCAAGCTGGGTGACCTTCCACTCACCAGCACCAGTGCCACCGGCGGAATCGATGAACAGCGGGGCTTCCCAAGCAGCGGCCACGGTGCCGATCAGCTGACCGGACTGGATGGAGTTATCAAACGATGCATCCCAACGCGGGTTGGTGAGGGCGGCCTTGTTGTCGATCAGCTGCTGGTAGACATCGGCCACGGCCTTGGAGCCCTTAGTCTGGGTGTTGACAACCCAGGAGTTGCCGTCGACCTTGTACCACGGACCGGAAGCGCCGGCCTGGCCGGACATCATCATCATGGCCTCATCAGGCTGGAAGGTCATGATGTACTTGCCCTGGGCAGCGGTCTTCTTGGCGGTCTCGACGAGCTCGTCAGCGGTCTTCGGCACGGTGATGCCGAGCTTCTCAAATTCAGCGGCGTTGTAGAAGTAAGTCAGCGGGCCGGTGTCCTGCGGCAGACCGTAGGTCTTGCCGTCCACCTGCATCAGTGCGAACGGGGCGGAAGCGAAATCGTCCTTGTACTTGGCGGCCTCATCGGTGACATCCTGCAGAAGGCCCTTGGTGAAGACCTCAGGAACCTCGGCGTAACCGACCTGAGCCAGATCCGGCGCATTGCCAGCCTTGACGTCGGTCTCGAGCTTCTTGATCATTTCGGAGGCATTGCCATCGAACTTGGTGGCCTTGACCTGAATGTTCGGGTGCTCCTTGTTCCACTTGGCCACAATGTCGTTGACCAAGGTCATGCCTTCGGAATCGGGCAGACGGTGCATATAGGTGATGTTGACCACACCGCCATCGCTGCCGGACTTCGTGTCGCCAGCAGTGTCGCCGCCGCCGCAACCGGCCAAGCCCATTCCCATTGCTGCTACCGCGGCAAAAGCAGCCACGATGCGCTTATTATGCGATACCATATCCTTACTCCTTCGTAATGGAATCATCACCTCAGTGTGATGACTGATTTCTAATTTAGGTCTTTGCTCTTTTATCGTCAACCTAACTAACAATTACCGCGCGTCCCATTGGAACACGTGGCATTAAACCGGTTCGACGCCTTATTGTTCGGGTTTGTTCATTTGATTAACTCCCTTGTAAAGCAACGTACTTTTGATTTATCGGTGTATCAATCGCGTGTATTCCCCTGACTGATGGATTTTGTCGGTTGACCGATGGGCCGTTGACGGAAAACCGACTATGGGCCATCAGTCAACCAGTCCTCGACCTGCCAGACCGCTCGAAACGCGAAAAGCCCCGGATTACTCCGGGGCTTTCGACCTATCAGGCGGACAGAGCGAGATTCGAACTCGCGGAGGGTTGCCCCTCAACGGTTTTCAAGACCGTCTCTTTAGACCGCTCAGACATCTGTCCTGATGCGCGTTCACACGCGCAAGTGTTCATTATACAGAAGGGAGGGATTAGGCTCCCCTTAGTCGTTTTCGACGACGACTCCCCTCAGTCAGCTACGCTGACAGCTCCCCTCAGAGAGGGGAGCTAGAGCAAAAGGAAAATCAGGCTTCCCACTTGGTCGGCTCGATGACTTCCTTGCCGCCCATGTAGGCGCGCATGGCCTTCGGGACCTCGATGGAGCCGTCCTTCTGCTGGTGGTTCTCCATGATGGCGACCAGCCAACGGGTGGTGGCCAGCGTGCCGTTCAGGGTGGAGACCGGGCGGGTGCCGCCGTCTTCCATACGCTCGCGGATGTTCAGACGGCGAGCCTGGTACTCGGTGCAGTTCGAGGTGGAGGTGAGCTCGCGGTAGCGGCCCTGGGTCGGGACCCAAGCCTCGCAGTCGAACTTGCGGGCGGCGGAGGAGCCGAGGTCGCCGGCTGCGGTGTCGATGATGCGGTAGGGCACCTCGACCTTGGCGAGCATCTCCTGCTCCATGGCCAGCAGGTGCTCGTGCTCCTTGTAGGAGTCCTCCTGCTTGGCGTAGACGAACATCTCCACCTTGTCGAACTGGTGGACGCGGATGATGCCGGAGGTGTCCTTGCCTGCGGCGCCGGCCTCGCGGCGGTAGCAGGAGGACCAACCGCAGTAGCGCAACGGGCCGTTGCCGAGGTCGAGGATCTCGTTCTCGTGCATACCGGCGAGCGCCACTTCGGAAGTGCCGACCAGGTACTGGTCATCGGGCTCGCGCAGACGGTAGATCTCGTCGGCGTGGGAGTTCAGGAAGCCGGTGCCGCGCATGACCTCGGGGCGCACCAGCGTCGGGGTGATGGCCAGTGTGAAGCCGTGCTCCTCGGCCTGGTCCACGGCCATGGTGAGCATGGCGATCTGCATACGGGCCACCTGGCCACGCAGGAAGTAGAAGCGGGAGCCGCCGACCTTGACGCCACGGCGCATGTCGATGCCGGCCACGCCGGTGCCGAGGGTCAGGTGGTCCTTGGGCTCGAAGCCTTCGGCTGCGAAGTCACGGATCTGGCCGACCTTCTTGACGACCACGTAGTCGTCCTCGCCACCTTCGGGAGCTTCAGGCTCCACGATGTTGGAGAGCTTCCACATGGCGGTGGTGTATTCCTCGGCCGCGGAATCGGCCTTGGACTTGTATTCGGAGACCTTCTGGGACAGTTCCTTGGTCTCGGCGATGAGCTTGGCCTTCTCGTCCGCCGGGGCGGAGGCGACCTTCTTACCGATTTCCTTCTGCTGGGCGCGAGCCTCTTCGAAGGCCTTCAGCGCCTCACGACGTGCGGTGTCGGAGGAGAGCACTTCGTCGACGAGTTCCACGGACTCGCCGCGCTTGCGCTGGGATTCCTTGACGATATCGGTGTGTTCACGGATGAATTGAATATCAAGCATGGGCACCAGACTAGCCG
>JAIJEI010000137.1 GCA_022739095.1 Bifidobacterium sp. | reverse complement strand
TCGTAGTAGTACGAGTCGGGCTGTACTTTGGTTTTGATGCCGATGTGCACCCATGAACGACCAATCAGGTCACGCACGGAGGGATTGCGCGCCGCCTTTTCGGCGAGCGTACGCAAGCGACCTCGTTCGTTGACGTACGAACGATAGGCCTTGCACACCGCCGTGTGATCGGCGTGGTCGAGGAACTGGTAGCGTACCACACGGCGATAATTCATTGTGCCGAGGCTTGGCTCAAACCAAGTATTGATATGGGTGTACGGGCCATTGCTGGGATGGTCGATGCCGTAACCGGCATTCCATGGGGTTTCGCAGATGGCGATATATCCGTGTCCGTCTGCGCGCAGCTGCGCGAACCACGGCATGTAACCGCCAGCTGTTTCGAAGCGGCCGTCGAAGGCGATGTCTTTGGTGCTCACGGCGGTAGGCCATGTGTTGGGAATCATCACGCCCTGTTCGTGGGTGATAAGCGTCACGTCGTGGGAGTCGTCACGGTCGAAGGCGATTGCCGCGGGCCACGTCACATTGGTGATGTTCAGGCCTTGCTCATTGAGCGGAATCCATTCGAAGAGCACATCGCCTGAGGCACGCTCCACCCATACATAGGTTTCAAAGGAGTATGCGCTGTGCCCAAAGCCGGTGAAGATGCTGCGAATGCCGGTTCCCGTGCCGGTTTCACGCTGCTCATGGGTGATGGAAGTGGCATCTGCGAACGCGAAGGTGCCTTGCGCGCATTGCAGGGTCGGCTTGAAATCAGCGCAGGTATTCCATTCGGCACCGTCGCGCGTAAAAGCGAACTGCATTGTTCGTTCATCGAATCGCACGGTAGTGCCGGATACGGTGAATTCCATAGTTAATGTGCTCCTGTATGTTCTCGATTGCTCCCGATTATGGGAACTCGCTCATATAACAAGATTAGGGGGTGGTCTGCTGTTTGAGACCACCCCCAGTCGGCTTTGCCGACAGCCCCCCGCCAGCGGGGGCCAACAGAGGTCAGATTGGCTCAGCCCATGGTAATCGGTCGGCAACCCGACCTATAGCAAGGCCAACTCTTTCCAGCAAAGTCGCACTTACTGCTTCTTGGTCAGTGCGGTGAACACTGGGCCGCCGCCGTAGTCGAATGCGACACCGGAGACTGCGGAGGTGCTGGCTGCGGTGGCATTCTGGTTCCACAACGGGATAGCCGGAAGGTCTTGCAGCAGAATCTCTTCACCTTGCTGATAATACTTGTCGGCTTCCTCGGTGGACGGAGCGGAAAGAGCCTTGTCCATCATGGCATCGAACTCGGGGTTCTTGTAGTTGCCGCTGTTGCCGCCCTTGCCGTCGGCCGAACTGGAATCGTACAGCTGTACCAGATAATTGTCCGCGGACGGGTAATCCGGGCCCCAACCACTGCGGTATGCGGAGGTCATCTTGCCCGAATCCACATTGGACAGGAATTCGTCGGAAGTGGACATCGGGATGCTCTTGGCATCGATATCCAGCGTGTTCTTGACGTAGTTGCAGATTGCCTCAACCCAGTTCTTCGCAGTGCCATCAGCATTGTATGCAATGCCGAACTCACCGCTCCACGGGGAGATGGCGTTGGCCTTGGCCCACAGTTCCTTGGCCTTGGACGGGTTGTACTTCAGTACTTCATTTCCCTTGAGTTCCTTGGAGTAGGCGCTGATCGGGGCTGCAAGAAAGTCGACGGCGGGCATGGCGGTGCCGTGGAAGATCTTCTCGGCGATGGTCTTGCGATCGATGGACATGGAAATGGCCTGACGACGCAGGTTGCCTTCCTCGTTCTGGCCGAAGTGTTCCAGCCATTCAGGAATGGTGAAGGTGAGCGTATTGCCACCGGGCTCGTTGTATGCCTTCAGCGACTTGTCGGACTGGAAGGAGGTAAGCGCGGTGTCAGGAATCATGTTCGTGAAGTCCAGGTTACCACCGCGTAGGTCGGCGTATGCCGAATCAGGCGAGGTGTAGATCTTGAAGTTCAGGCCATCGTTCTTGGCGACACGATTGCCCTTGTAGTCAGGGTTCTTCACCATTTCGATGCTGTGGTTGTGCTGCCAGGACACGAACTTGTATGGGCCGTTGCTCACTGGGTGCTGACCGAACTTCTTCGGGTCCTTGAACGCGGATTCGGGCAACGGCATGTAGGCGTGGCTGCCGGCCTTGACCGGGAATGCCGAGTCGGGCTGGCTGAGCTTGACATCGATGGTGTTGTCGTCAACGACGGTCAAGCCGCTCAGCGTGGCCTTGGGGTCCACGTCCGGCTTTTGCAGATCATCATAGCCTTCGATTGTGCTGAAGAAGCTGGCGCTGGCCTGCTTGTTGGCACTGTTGGCGGTGTAATTCCACGCGTCTACGAAGGAGTGCGCGGTCACCGGAGTGCCGTCGGTGAACTTCCATCCGCTCTTGAGCTTGATGACGTAATGCGTGGCGTTGTCACTGGAGGTGATGCTGTCTGCTACCTCGTTGTGGATGCCGCCCCGCGCATCATAGGTCACCAGACCCGCGAACAGCTGGTCTACAACCTTGCCACCACCGGCCTCAGTGGTGTTGCCGGGGAATAGTGGATGTGCCGGCTCACTGCCGTACACGGAAATGATGTTGGAATCTGAAGCATTGCTGGAATTGGAGGTACCGGTTGATCCGCAGCCGCTGAGCAGCATGACGATTGCCGCACCGGCCGCAACCAGTGAAGTGACATGACGTGTGTTCATGAATCTCTCCCAAATGTTGTGGTGTCGTCTCTTAGCGACGAAAGACACCGTAGGAGCTTCATATTAGCCATGTATGTAATATTCTCGGAATATAGACATTACAAGTATTTTTGGAATAGTTTTAATCAGTTTCTACATCCTCGGGGACGCGACTACGGAGAATTTGCGAGGACGTTACACGAATGGTGACGGTACGCACAACGACGGCTAACGACATTTTCAGAACCAAGTCACTGAAGTTGGCTACATCCGAACAAGTAGGACCACCTTTGTAAGGAGAAATCGCAAACACTGTCCATTCGTATGAGTTACAGTGAAGCGCAAAAGGTTCATGCAAATGTAATATATTAAGCATCAACATATTTCTTGAAGACTTCTCCAACGACAACGTTGTCGTCCACGTTCGGTTCGAACTGACGATATTCGTGACCACAATCAGCCGACGCTTTCTCCCCCCCCTGAAAGGGATTATCATGAGAACCGCCAAAAAAGCCACCATTGTCGCTCCATGCAATGTCCAAGTGCTCGCTTCTGGAAGTGCAATCGTGCCCAGTGCGAACGTATGGGGTTACCGATATTGGGAAAGCTAGGCCATTATGAACACTCGACTGGCAACAAAAACAAAGGCCGCAATCATCGCTGCCGCGATCAGCCTATTGGCTCTTGCCATCGGCATCATATGGATGATGACTACACATGGCAGTAGCAATGATTCTGCGGCTTCGAAGCAACCTGCTAAGGCACCCGTTTCCGAGCATGTTCTCGACAAACGCTCCGTGACAAAACTCGATAACGCCGTACAGGATGCCGTAGAGCTCAATCGCGAATCGTTTCGCGCGTCGTTCAACGCACGTCCCAGCTATCAGACTGATGAGACCGGTAAACGAAAAACCATGTCCATTCTTGATACTGACAGTTCGCCATGGGATGCCGGCACCTACCAGCTCACGGTGTACTGCATGGGCAGCGGGACGCTCAGCGCGTCATTCTCCATCGGAGAACAGTACGAGGATTGCACCGTCTCCTGTACGGACGACATTGCGCAAGGAACACTGACCATACGAACGGAAGGTGCCTCCGAGGGGCAGGTCAGCATCGTGCCATCCGAAGATTCAGTAAGCGACGAAATCGCCCACTGGATTAATCATCCCAACAACTAGCACAGATTCTTAATCTGTACCGATTGGTGAAGATTCCACATCCCTGAAATCTCGTCAATAGAAAGATTCCTTCGGAGAGGCCCATCGGAGCCTACCAAACATGGTAAGGGGGAGCCGCTGCTAAATAGAAAACGGCCCCTCAAATGAGGGGCCATGAGGACTATCTAGTGTTGTATGTAAGTTTCCTCGTGAAAGGGAACCACAACGGAGAGATTCAGCGAGGCAGCATCATCGGACGCTGGCTGGCCTTGATCGGGGCCGGCAGCTCACTGGTCTGCACGCTGGAGAGGTACTCGTCCACGGCTGCGGCGCAGGAGCGGCCTTCGGCGATGGCCCAGACCACGAGGCTCTGGCCACGGCCGGCATCGCCGCACACGAACACACCGTCCTGGGAGGTGGCGAACTTGTCGTTGCGGGCGATGTTGCCACGCTTATCGAGTTCGACGGGCAGCTGGTCGAGGATGGTCTCGGTGTCCGGGTGCAGGAAGCCCACGGAAATGAGGACCAGATCGGCCGGCAGCACGCGCTCGGTGCCGGGCTGGCGGGTGAAGGGACCGTTCTCGCCGGGGGCCACAGAGACGACCTTCAGGCCGGTGACGTGACCGTGTTCATCGGCCACGAAGCCTTCGGCGGTGGTCGAGTTGTCGATGGTGACCTTGGCCTTCTCCTCTTCGGTGCCTTCGAAGTTCACCGAGTCAGTCGAGTAGATGTACTCGCCGCCCTCTTCCATGGAGGAAGTCTTCTGGTAGGTGCGGGCGAAGGTCGGCCACGGGCTGTTATCCGGGCGTGAAGACGGCTCTTTCGGCATAATCTGCAGCACGGTGACGTCCTTCGCGCCTTGGCGGATGGAGGTGCCGAGGCAGTCGGAACCGGTGTCGCCACCGCCGATGACGATGACGTGCTTGTCCTTGGCGGTGATGTCGTGCACCGGCTTGACGCCGAAGATACGGCGCGTGGCGTCGGGCAGGAAGTCGAGGGCGAAGTGGATGCCGTCAAGCTCGCGGCCCGGAATCTTCATGTCGCGCGGCACGCGGGAGCCGATGGCCACCACGACGGCGTCGTAACGGTCACGCAGGTCATCCCACGCGATATCCTTGCCGATTTCCACGTTGGTGCGGAAGCGGGTGCCTTCGGCCTCCATCTGCTTGACGCGGCGGTCGAGCAGACCCTTTTCAAGCTTGAAGTTCGGGATGCCGTAGCGCATCAGGCCACCGATGGCATCGTCCTTCTCGTAGACGACGACGGTGTGGCCGGCGCGGGTGAGCTGCTGAGCAGCGGCAAGGCCTGCAGGGCCAGAGCCGACGACGGCGACCGTCTGGTCGGTCAGACGCTGCGGCGGCAGCGGCTTGACGTAATCCAAATCCCATGCCTGGTCGATGATGGTCTGCTCGTCAAGCTTGATCATGGTCGGCGGCTGGTGGATGCCGAGCACGCAGGCCTGCTCGCACAGGGCCGGGCAGATGCGACCGGTGACTTCGGGGAAGTTGTTGGTCATGGACAGACGGTTGTAGGCGTCTTCCCACTTGCCCTGACGGACCAAGTCGTTCCACTCAGGAATCAGGTTGCCCAGCGGGCATCCGGTCATGCAGAACGGGGTGCCACAATCCATGCAGCGGGCCGCCTGCGTTTGGGTCCACGGTTGCAGGCCGGTTTCGGCGTGAACGTCGAACCAGTCCTTGATACGCTCCTCAACGGGGCGTTCAGCCAGCTCTCGGCGGGTACGGACCTTCAGGAATCCTCTCGGGTCGCCCATGTCAGCGCGCTCCTTCCATAACCTGCTCGTACACCTTTTCCCAGGCGCCGGGCGCATTGAAATCTACATTGTTGGCCTTGGCTTCTTCCATGGCCTTCGTCATGGCCACGAACTGCTTCGGCACCACGTG